>JBHLPB010000081.1:0-9843 GCA_048939905.1 Promethearchaeota archaeon | reverse complement strand
CTCTTGGAAGTCCTCAATCCGACGGGAAACAGCTTCAACGACCTTTCTATTGTCCAACCCAGCAAGCGACTCAACAGAGAGCGTGATTTCATTGCACAATGGGATCGAATTGACTACACTAGTGACCTCAACGACGCTCGATTCTTGGCACTCCAACTCATCGAATAGCCGTGAGTCAAGTATCATTGAATCAGACGGAACACTCTGAGAGATTCGAACGTCTGTATAGACACATCTTCCCCTGTGTGTAACAAGGCCCACTTGATGGTCCAGAGAGGTCCTATCGCTGTCTACGAATGAAATGCCTTTCTGGTTCCTCCCTCTGAAAGCAGTGAGCTCCAAGAATCATACCCCACTCAGTAGAGGCGAGTATTGTATATCTTCGTCTGAAGGGACTTAGAGCCATAGAGTACCTGAATTCGTAGGCTCGCTTTGCCTTTCTCAAACGACATGGGCACCAAGCTCATCCCAATGATTTGGTCAGTGTTGGGGCTAACCTCATGGCGTTCATTTGTCACTTCTGACACGCCATCTTCGGTTATCAACGATACTATGATTCTGATTCCGACTACTGCAGAACTCGGATTCTTGATCCTAAGATCATACTTGAATGGTTTGCCGGCCACCAAGGCATCAGGAACATGACCCATTACAACAGATAGGCCCGTTCGCGATGCTTCAAGCGGTCGTCCCTTGGGCCATTTGGGAATCTTACCTAACTCAAGAAGGCGTGAGAGTGAAGTCTTCATCTCGCGAAGTTCAAGACCGAGCTCAGACGAGGCCGCTCCTATGTCAAATGAACCATCATTAGCCTGATAGAAGGCGAGGACTCTGCGGTCAGCTTCAATGAGGTCGCTTACACCCTCGAGTATTTCCAGAATGGCATTTGGTAGCTCGTGAGCTTCTTGGAGGGAGTAGTATCTTCCGCCCTCCACTGCTTGTGCAATGCTCTGGAAGGACTCCTTGACCAAGGGGTTGCATCCACACACGAAGATGAACACTGTAGTGCCGTAGATTCTCTTGAGCTCCCTCACCTCGTTCTTTGGATCATGACCCTTCGGGCAGCCATCTGGAAAATGATCATCCGCCAATGAGTTGTATTCACGCCCATGCGGGGGTGCATCGCCTACAAGTAACAACACCTTGTAGGCATCCACATCCCAAGAAAGGCGTGTCCTTGCATCGTGGAGACCGTCAGCTACAGCCTCTGGCGTGTCCCCGCCTTCTGACGGTTTGAGCTTCGAAATCTCTTTGTGAACTGTCTTGATATTGCTTGTGAAATCGAATATCCTCGTCACATAGGTTCGATCCTGCGGGGGATGGTCTCTGTAGGATACTATCCCAAACCTAATACTCAGTCCCTTGGTTCGTGTCACAACCTTCTCTACGATATCGAATAGGCTGTCCTTGACAGCCCGAATGTCATCCTTCATGGAGCCGGTCGTGTCTACTACAAATGCAACGTCAAGTTTGGGTCTATACAGCCCAATCCACTCCGAGTGAGTCTTGATTCTGCCACAATTAAGCTTTTGCCGACAAAACTATGCACAGGAGATTTTAGGGGCTTGGTCTCAGCAATCAATCGTGGCTCAGATGACTCAGACTCATTTGCTACTTGAATTCGATTTTGAAGGGGTAACGGTAGTTCAAGCCTTATTGGAGAGAGTCAATGCCCCTCTCATCTTGGAGGAAGTCAAGGTGAAACTTCCGATTGAGGGGAGAGCAGCTCTGATGAGGAATGAGATGCAGATTACTCTGGGTATCAGAAAGGGCAACGTCAAGCCCACAAAGGATGTGAAACGAGGAGACGTTGCATACATGCCCCTGGGTGACAATCTGTGCATCTACTTGAACGACATGACAACGTTCAGTCAAGTAACAGTTCTTGGCCGAGTCATTTCAGATAGTGAAACACTTGAGGCGCTAAGGTCGGTTAGACGAGGAGCCGCAGTTGAGATTCGTCTCCCTCAGGACTGAGTCTACAACCGCTGGAGATTGCGCAAGAGAGCTTCTGTTTCATCTGGCTCAATGACTGTAGGATCTATAATCATTCCAGGTTCATCGGTTTCTATGACAACCTCGATGCCCGCGTCCCGGACTCTCTTGATGCCTGAGCTCGATAGAGCCCTTACTCGAATCTGCGTCGTATCGAACTCTGTCTTACCAGCCGATTCGACGACTCTGACATCTCGTTTCAATCTGGACTTTGTAATTCGGAGCTGCTCTTTTAGCTGCGCCACCTCGAGTTGGAGGTTGATTCGCTCGTCGTTGACTTCTTCGAACTGTGCCTTGACGGCTTCAAATTCTTCGCGGTCAACGTGATTCTTGGTCTGGTCAATCCAGGTTATGGTAGTGCCATCAAACCTGCGCTTGGTTGATACTTGACCTAACGCCTTCAGAACTGCGATTACATCGTATATTCGACGCTTTGGGGTTTCTAGAAGGTCCGCGAGGATATCGCTTCGAATTCCATCCTCCCCACTCTCTTTTAGTAGCCTAACAGCTTCCTCAGCCAGCTCAGTTAGTTTCAAAGCGGCACCCCAGTGACAGGCGGCGAGTATCTCCTCAGGACACTCTTCCTCTATACCAGGCATGAAGGATATTTAAACCTAGGTGTTATGTTTCCGATTTTATCGATGGGTCTCCAAATAATCATAGTTATTATTAATCGTCAGATTTGTCTGAAAATCGTCAGTTCGGTTCAAAGTGGGAAGACTGAACCCACATTCACACCGCTAATTTCATATCGTGCGCTTGTGCCCCGAGGACTAGCACTTACGAGTACCTCCTACTGAGGAGATAGAGATGACGAGGAAGAAAGTAATCATTATGGGCGCAGCAGGGCGTGATTTTCACAACTTCAACGTGTATTTCAGAGACAACGAAGACTATGAAGTGGTAGCGTTTACGGCTGAACAGATTCCTGGTATTGGAGATAGGATGTACCCTCCCCAGCTCTCTGGTAAGCTGTATCCTGATGGAATCAAGATTTTCCCTGAGGAGATGCTCCCTGAGCTTGTTGAGAAATTCGGAGTAGAACAGTGCATCCTTGCATATTCAGACCTTTCGTATGACACAGTTGGTCACAAGATTGCCTGGGTCAATAGCATCGGCGCGGACATTCGGCTCATGGGAACCCACACAACGATGATCAAGAGTTCGAAGCCGGTTGTCGCAGTCTGTGCTGTTAGGACTGGGTGCGGAAAAAGTCAGACCTCACGTCGTGTGAATCAGATTCTGGTAGACCTAGGGCTCAAGCCAGTGAATATCAGACATCCAATGCCTTATGATCCCGATTTGACAACACAGATTTCCCAACGCTATGGTGCTCTCGAGGATCTGGACAAGTATAACTGCACGATAGAAGAGCGAGAAGAGTACGAACCCATTATCAACATAGGTGTCATACTGTATGCTGGTGTTGACTATGGCAAGATTCTCAAGGAGGCCGAGAAGGAGGCAGATGTAATCACGTGGGACGGTGGGAATAATGATTTCCCATTCTACGAACCGGATCTCTTCATCGTCATAGCCGATCCTCACAGACCCGGTCATGAGATATCATACTACCCAGGAGAAACCAACCTTAGAATGGCGGACGTTGTAGTAATCAACAAGGTTGAAACAGCGGACTATGACTTTGTGGAAGAGGTCAGAGACAACATCATGGATGTGAATCCTGAAGCGGTCATAATCGAAGCGGCCTCGCCGGTCAGTGTTGAAGACTGGACTCTTATCAAAGGAAAGAGAGTTCTCGTCGTTGAAGATGGCCCGACTGTCACGCATGGAGAGATGCCCTACGGTGCAGGCTATGTTGCTGCACGCAAGGCAGGCGCCACGATTGTTGATCCCCGACCCTTTGCGGTGGGCTCTATCAAGCACACGTTTGAAAAGTACACGCACCTTGAGGACGTCCTTCCGGCAATGGGGTACGGCAAGAAGCAGATGAAGGAACTCGAGAACACAATCAACAAGGCAGACGTTGATGCAGTCGTCATCGGAACGCCAATTGACCTCGCTAGTCTTCTGAAGATCGACAAACCCAGTGTCCGAATCAGGTACGACCTTCAAGAGATTGGGAAGCCCAATCTGGAGGACGTCCTTGCAGAGTTCGTTAAGAAGCACGATCTTACAAAGTCTGTCTAGTCTTCGGTTGCCAGAAATGCACACAGGGAGCCGCCAGGCTCCCTAATCAATGCGTTCTACCACAGTTGTTGAGATGTTTCTAGGCTCCGTGCCTCCAAGTCCAAGTAGAGGACAGCCTGGAATACATAGGGTATCGCAACAAACAGCAGTCCTGAAATGACAACAGGAAGCAGACCACCCAACCATCCGAGTTCAACGGCCACGCCAATTAGAAACAGTCCTACGATGATATCGAGAATCACGACTACAATGCCAAGAATAATCTGTCCGGCGAACACGTGCCAGAACTGCCCAGAGGTCATATCAAACGCCCTTCTCACAGAATCAAGGGCAGACCGATCTTCGACTATCACCACTGCGGCGGTTGGAGCTAGCCGTATACTCACATAGAATACAAGGACAAATGTGGCGAGAATGACAACGAGAAAAGTTGTTACGGTCGCTATAGTCAAAGGGAAAAGAAGGATGTAGAACAAAGCTGGCGCAAACAACACGGCACTTATGAAACCCACTATCAGCTGTGCCATGATTAGCGTCCCTGAACGACCCAGGGCAACTGAAACACTCTCACCAGTGTGGGCTTGACCCCGGCCGTAGTCATCGATTGAATACTTGATTGTCGCGCCTATCAAAACAGCATATACGATCATGCTGACAACCATGAGCAGAAGGCTTACTGATACAAACGTATCCATCATGTCAGGTTGAATAAGGTTGAGCTGTACCAACGAGAAGAGTCCGATGAAGAACGAGAATGGGTCAGTTCCCATGTAACCCATTAGAAACTGGGCTGAGTTTGGGTCGCCGAAAATCATCCATAGTACGAAGAACCTGACAACAGTGAAAATCGCCGAGAGAATCCCGAAGAGAATGATGAATGTTAGTATGTTCTTCCCCCACACTGAAAGCGTTCTGGAAACAAGTCCTGTAGAACCTACCACGAAGTCGCCTTCTGGGGGAGCTTGTTCGTCGATTCCTGGTCCTGCGTCTATCTCCATAGTGGCTCCTCCTTGTCGTAGACACTAGAAACGGCTTATAACTACTTCCGAGATTCAAGTCGACAGGATTCATGTTGAGTTTACGCAGGCTTTGGCCTAACGTCTGATATCTCCATGAACTTCAATCCGCCTGCCTTCTCAAGTATTTCCTCGAAAGTGTATATGAAGACGCTCGGTGTAATCTCCGTGCTGTTCTTAGTCAGCTTCTGAATCTCCAGAATCAGGGCTTCGTGACTTGAGCTGGAAGTGTCAGAAGGAGCGATATGGAGATTCAGGACGTCCATACTGTACGGGTCATTCATGTCCTCCTTGGCTACTTCAATCTGGGCCTCCTCAACTCCGCTCAATGCAAGTATGTCTGTTCTTAGAGCAGTGAGGTTCACAGTAGCACCCTTGATCTTCTTCTCTGCGAGTCCCATGACTTCGATCTGCGCCTGAGCATCATTTGTCCGGCCGATGTCCCAGAAGAAGGGTCCATCAATTCCGCAACAAGGACACTTGCCCCGCTCATGCTTCGATGCTACATCTCCAAGGAGAAAGCCTTCGAAAACCGTACCCGTGCTGTCAAGATGAAACAGAACGGTGTGTCCGGGTTCATCGTTTCCGACGAACTCGTAGGTGCCATCATCGTTGAGCTTGACAAACTCCCATGACATCATCAGAGGGGAGAGATTATGGTAGGGTCCGTTGTACTCACATTGAACAGCAAAAGACACCTTACTCTCAGATGACGCATACCCTCCAACAACACGGACCTCCTTTGCGCCCTTGTCTGTAAGAGTCTGAACGATATCATCTGCTACTCGAGGATAGATCTTCTCCCCCGCGAGTAGGACAACGACCTTCTCAGGCGCCTCATAGTCAGCGTCAGCCATAGCCCGGAAGAACCTGTTCCGGAGGTAACTCGGCATCCCTGCGAAACCATTGGCCTTGAAGGCCTTGGCGAGCTCTACAAGCTTGTCACTTGGAATTGCACCACCAGCACTGGTCGCTGTATAGAACTTGCTCAACTGTTTCAGGCCCACATTCACAGCGTGCCAACCCAGATGGGGGGCATACGGGAAGAGGTTCATGCTAGAAAGCTCCCACCCACTCTCAACGAATGGGTCAATTGCCAATTGTCCACATTTAACGCTGTTCTTAGCAAGCAACTCATTGTCGTATCGTGTTAGGAAGACTGGTGAAGGGAGTCCGGAAGCCCGGCCCGAGCTGAGCCAGAACTGAAGCGGAGCGTAGTTGAAAGTGAGCCGTTCTTTCAGCCGCTCCATTGCACTGGCTGCACCAATCTTGAGTTTGACTCTGGCTCCATTATTGCGCAGAAAACTGTACTGTTGGCTATTGCCGGTTTCCTTAGAATAGTTCATGAGGTTCCTGATTATCTCGGCAGGGTCACGTTCCCTACCTTCTACCTCCGATGGGTTGAGGGCAAACTCAGGCAAGTGGTCTTTGTAGTCGACTTTCTTCACGAGGGGGATGTTGTACTTCGCCCAGTCTTCAATGCACGTGATGTTGAACGGGTCCACGTTGTTGTCTTTGAAGAGACGACGATAATAGGGATGATTTGGCCATATCTGGTAGCGGATGAAAGCCCTGAACTTCTGATCCTGCAACTGTTTTATTTCTCGATGGTTTGTTCTCTTCAACTCCTTGAACGTGAAGGTCGTCTTGGTCAAAGTAGCATCCTCCAGCACTAGTTTCGTGCTTGCTAGCGGCATGCCATTTGGGGTTGTAATAAAAGTTGTGAGAAGTGGAGCGTTCGTAATACACCCACTGATTAGGGACACGCGGTAGAAATCCATATAATAGTAGGGGCCTCATCCTTCAACTGACCCACATCCTACGATTGCGGAGCGTTTGAGCATTGTCTGAATCCGATGAGAAACTGCAAAGAGGAATCATAGAGCTGGAGAAAGGAAACTACAAGAAAGCGTTTGGAGTCTTCAAAGAAGTATTCGAAGAGCGGAAAGAGAGACTCCTGAAGAGAGTCCAGGAGAATCCAAAATCACCAACACTGATGCTTGAGTCTCTGCATATGATTCACGGACTGGTATGGCTCAGAGTCGCTGAGGCAGGAAAAGATAGGAAGAACGCCTTGGAATTGTACGGAAGAGCAGTTGGTACAGTGGAGGCAGCAAGGACTGCACTTGGACCTCTTGTTGGTGGACTCGCTCAGTGGGCAAAGGAACAGAATATCAAGGTGGTATATAACAAGGCAAGAGGGCTCCTTGCTGCCACGACTGACCTTGAAGAGATGGCGAAGAAAGAGCTTGAGGCATATTATCGGATGACGTAGTGAGCTCAGTGTGTGGCAATCACACAGGGGAGCTAGCGTAGTTTCATGTGTTTTGACCATTCCTCAGCGGGGAACCTTTCACGCATAAGCTCGAGCTCCGAAATGACAGCCTTCTCCAAGTCAACCTCGAAGTGGTTCGCAAGTTGAATAAAGAGAGAAAACACCTGAGCGAACTCTCGCGACAGATTGCTCTTTGGAGCTTCATGTCCCAGTCCAACAACTTTGTATCCTTCATCGACTGTTATGTGCCGAGAGATTTCTCCAAGCTCTTCAATCAAGTGAGCAAAAATCAATGACGGGCTGAACTTATCCCAACCACGTTCGCGTTCGAACTCAGCCTTCTTCTTCTGAATCTCGCTAAGATCCATCTACATCATCCTCTTCATTATTTGCATTACCTGAGCTCTCGCCTGGTCCAAAGCCTCCTTCGAAACACCGGTCAGTTCTCCCAGTGGAGTGTCCTGAGGCAGTGGATTCCCTCCCAAGAACATAGCCTCGCTCACAATTCCCATCATGATAACAGGAGGCAAGACTGCACATGCGAGTTTCATTCCGGGGTGGACATCCTTGATATTCGTGACGATATTCCATATCCGGGAACCGTCTGTACAGCGGCATTCTTGGAGGGTGCTGGAGCTAACAACTGGTTGAGTCTTGGTGACCTCCACAGCAAGCAAGTCAACGGCATGTGCCGGTTCGTCATCGAATTCGACTAGCTTCTTCTGAAACCCTTGGACAGTTCGCAAGGCGTAGTTGACTTCTGCAACCGTTTCTCGTTCACTGCTGGATGCTGGTGCATAACCCTGTGAATCAATTGCTGACTGAAGAATGCCTCCAAAGTCATCAATAGCGTTGATGAGATTCTGTGTGGCCTCGAGCTCAGCAACAGACTTCGCATCCACATACGAGTACTTCACCTCATAGAGCAGAGCACCCGCTTTCTTCAGTGCTTCGCCCAGTTTCGCGTATTCAATGTGAAATCGGAGTTTTCGATTGCTGATCACTCTATTCAGATGTCCAAGAGCGTCCTCAAGGATCAGGATTCTTGCGTCTTTCGCCGTGTCCAATGACGTTCACCAGAGAATCTAATTTAGGGTGTTAACTAGATGTAAATCAAGTGGTGTGAGGAGGCGCCAAGAAGTGATATAAAGCTAGATGAACTAACTCGTTCAAAGACACAGGGATTCGCCTTATGGGGTGCTCGGATTGATCCAAGGGTTGTTCATTATAGCCGAAAGCGGGCTTTGTCTAATCAGCAAGACATATGGACAAGCAGGAGAGGGCGGAATCGATGACAACCTCGTTGGAGGCTTTCTCCAAGCAGTGGGCTCTTTTGGTGAAGAACTCCGTGGTGGAGGAGTACTAGAGGACATGTCCTTCAGAGGATTCAAGATTGTCCTTTCAAGACACGAGAAATTCATGGTCGCAGGGATGATCGACCAAATCGATGATAGAATCTCCGCGAAGGCAGTCCTTTCTGATGTCGGAGAGGAATTCGAAAAGGAATATGGGAGCATACTTGACGATTTCGACGGGAGTCTGGACCGTTTTGTGAGCTTCATGCCAAGGATAGATGAGATCACGAAGGACGGGCATGCTGCTGAGAAAAGGGTCATAGTCCCTGTATTGAAAGGCAAGGTTTCGCCAATGCTCGTAAGACTCGGTCAAATGAGCCAGACCGTGTTCGATGTGGCGAAGAAATGTGGCGGCAAGATGACATCCAATGATATAGCCTACGATCTGAAACTGCCAATCAAAGAGGTAGTGAAGGCGCTTCACACATTGGAAGATATGCAGATGCTCGAATGGAAGGAAGTCGGCTGAGCATCTGAAATCATTCACCTGTTGCAGTGAGTCGTCATTGAGTCTGACCCATCTCGTTTCCGGTAGCGATGATTATCAAGCCTATGACTATCAGTCCCGGTGCTAATACGCCCGCGATTGTGTAAGACCCATTGAACACTACATCAGCTAGGACATGACGTAGGGCATGGATCACTCTTCCCGCGAAGAACACGAAGAAGCCAAATCCTAGGAGGAAATTCGATTTCCGAAGGATTCCGCCAGATTGCCATGCAAGATACCAGAACAGCAGTGGTATAAAGAGCGCGTAGAGACCTCCTGCACCACCGGAAAGAGCCTGTCTCGTGAGCGTGTCTAGAGGAACGAAACCAAGAACAACACCAATGCCAACAGCGGGGATGGCGAAGAGTATCTGAGCCCATAACTTCCCGAATATCATGAATGCTGCTGTTGCTGAGAGGACTGCAAGTGCCATCCACTGGAAGAAAGCCCCTGCGCTCAGCCATGGAGTCGCATCTGGAAGCAACGGGGTGAGACCGCCCTCATACAGAGAGGTCGGGTCAGCATAGAAGTCTCCAACGAAATAGAAACAGCGGCCCACAG
>JBHLPB010000080.1:0-9863 GCA_048939905.1 Promethearchaeota archaeon | reverse complement strand
AGGGCGGATATCGCTGGCAATTAGTAAGAGGCGATTGATTGGAATGCTGAATGTAAGAGCTGATTTCCCGGTCCTGAATCGCAAGGTCAATGGACGTCCCATTGTCTATCTTGACAGTGCTTGTATGGCACTCAAACCAACAGAAGTGGTCCAAGCCATGAATGAGTACTACGAGAGGTATCCTGCCTGCGGTGGGCGCAGCATCCACACACTGGGCGAAGAGGCATCAAACGCCTACACCGCGTCCAGAGAGAAGTTTGCACGGTTCCTGAATGCAGCAGATACCGCTGAGTGCATCTGGACGCGAAATGCCACAGAATCCCTCAACATGGTTGCTTCTTCACTGAGACTCCCAAAGGATGCGAAGATCGTCACCTCCACACTGGAGCATCATAGCGGCTCACTCCCCTTCGTAGAGCGTGCACGACGCGATGGCTTGAAGATTGAGATAGTTGAGGCAAAATCGGATGGTACCTTCGACATTGAGGATTGGAAAGAATCACTCGATAGTAGCACTCGTCTAGTATCAATCGTACACTCCTCAAACGTCACAGGCACCGTTGCACCTCTTGAGGAGATTATCGAGATTGCCCACGATCGAGGTGCCTTGGTGATGTCTGACGACGCACAATATGCACCTCATCATCCTCTGGATGTGCAGAAACTAGACGTAGATTTCTCCGCAGTATCAGTTCACAAGATGTGCGGACCGACGGGAATGGGGGTTCTCTACGGCAAGCTAGAGCATCTAGAAGCCATGGACATGTTCTTGGTCGGAGGCGACACGGTGGCTGATGTCCGTTACATGGATGGAAAGATAGTCCCCGAATACCTTCCGCCCCCTGAGAAGTTTGAAGCTGGACTACAGAACTATGCCGGGGCCATCGGTGCAGGCGCGGCAGCCGAGTATCTCACACGAATTGGAATGAACAAGATTGAGAAACATGAGAGAGCTCTCTTAGAGGCAGCTCTCAAGAGTCTCAAAGACATGGACCATGTCAAGATAGTGGGCACAGATGATATCAAAATCAAGACAGGGCTTGTCTCCTTCACTCTTGACTGCGTGGAAACTGCACATGATGTTGCTGCATATCTAAACGACCAGTATTCTGTTATGGTGAGAAGTGGCTGGCATTGTGTTGGACCTTTCCACTATCAACTGGGCATCAGACCAACTGTGGGAACAGCCAGAGCAAGTTTCTACTTGTACAACAACTTCGACGATGTCGAGAGGTTTCTTGAGGGCCTCCGTGCCCTCATCGAGGCCACATCATGATGTAGATACTACCGTATTAGTTCATCAATACGTTCTCGTTCGCGTTTGCTAACTTCGACTAGATTTGGAAACGCTAGTCCACTGGCTGTAATCTCTATAGAATCTCGGAACTTGGAAACACGACCTCGTACAGAAACATACCTCCCAAGCATTCTGTCCGAGTTTCTTTCAAGAGGCTCCAGCTTGTTTCCAGACTTCTTGATTAGTTCGTGTGCTTCTTCAGCCGTCATCCCCAATAGTTCCTCTCCAGTTTCACCAAACAGAGTGGCCCTTATTGAGCCCGAACCATCATCAACAGTGATCTTATACAACATCCTGTATTCAGGCCTCTTGACATCACCACAGACGCTGCATGTGAACCTGCCGCCCTCTTCTTCGACTTTCTTTCGGCAGCTTGGACATGCTGGATACACCGGACTTGCTTGAGTAGCTCCCATTACCATTCCGGAAACCTCTAGGCTCTTGCCCTCACTGTTCTCATCAATCTCCCCTATTCTCACAAGTCCTGCAGCCTGCGATCTTGACTCTACAGACAGATCTGAGAGGTCAAGCTGTTCCAACGGAGAACCTTTAGGATTAATCTCAATCTCTGCCCTGCGGCCCAAGTGTACCTCTACTCCTCCTCTAAAGCCCTCCTTCGCATAGGCATGAGTAACACTGATGACATCTTCTTCCTGAAGGTCCTTGATCTTGTCTACATCTTCATTCCAAAAGGTCAATCGAATCTGAGCAGTTTCATCTGCAATTATGACATTCTGAACCCTGCCTTCTCCTCCCTCTCTGTCAAACGTGTTGACCGGGAATATCCTGACAACCTTACCCTCAAGGTCAACATCCCCCATCTGGGCAGTTATCTCCCCTATCTGCTTCTTCCCGACTGGGCCGGGTGCACCCAGACTTGGTACTGATGCTAAGTCTGAAAGATTGAGTTTCTTCAGCGGAGAGTCTCTAGGATTGATCTTAATCTCTGCCCTGCGGCCCACATGCACCTCCACTCCACCTCTAAAGCCCTCCTTCGCATAGGCGTGCGTGACGCGAATCACATCCCCTTCTTTGATCTTCTTAATCTTGTCTACATCCTCATTCCAAAAGGTCAATCGAATCTGAGCAGTTTCATCTGCAATTATGACGTTCTGGACTCTACCTTCTCCTCCCTCTCTGTCAAACGTGTTGACCGGAAATATCCTTACAACTCTCCCATCAAGGTCAACATCCCTCATCTGAGCAGTTATCTCCCCTATCTGCTTCTTCCCAACTGGAGCTGGTGCGCCTGCACTTGGCGCATATTCCCCAGTATCAATCTTGATGTCTAGCCCCCTCTCAATCTGTGCAGAACGACCCACATGCACTTCGATATTACCATACCGCCCTCTCCTTGTGTTACCCCCTCTTACTCTGATGACTTCGCCCCCTGTGACATTCTCAATCTCTTCGGCATCCTTGTCCCAAAAGACCAAGCGCGTTTCCCCTGTTTCATCCGCTACAATCAAGCTCATTACCTTTCCCTCTGTTCCGTCAGTCTTCCTAGTGAAGGTTGACAAAGGAAAGACTCTCATAACCTTGCCAAGGAGCGTTATGTTGAATTCTCTCTCTTGAAGGTCACTAATCTTCTTTGACGGAGGCTCACCAACGTCAACCTCAAGATCCTCAAGCTCATGTTCATCAAGGCGCTTGATGCCTGACATGCGTCCCATCTGAATCTCTAGATTCTCTCCTAGTCCCCTTCGCACGTATCCTCCGCGCAGCTGGATGACATCATCTATCCTGATGCTCTCATCGGAGTCTTCCGAGATGGCCTTGGTGACCTCATCCCAGAGTGTAACTCTAATCTGCCCCGTCTTATCTGCGATGACCAGACTCCCCACCTTTCCTTCTCCGCCCTCACCCTTACGGGTGAAAGTTCGGACGGGGCCCACGTTGATCACCTTCGCAGTCAGTGTAACGTTTCTTGTGCTTTCAGAGATGTCCTCAATCCTCATACGTGGCTTTGCAGACAATTGATGCAGGTCAATACCAAGATCGCGTGCAACAATCATTGCAGCTGACTCGTCATTAACTACCTCTGGACCCAATTCTTGTCTCTTCTCTTCAATCATGTCTAAGACATCTTGTCGCTGATATTCTGTGTGTTTGAGAATCAGGTTGATGGTTTCTTCAAGCGTGAGCACGTCGATTACCGTCCTAACAACCACTGGTGGCTCATGGTCAGCTACAATTCATCTGTCCATGCTTTAAAGCTCACTGCTCAATCAGTCCGAGCTAGCTTGGTTATGCCGAAAGATAAAAGACAAGACCCAACAACAATGTCCTGACTTGCTGTGACAGAGTCCGAGCTGAATCTTCCCACACATAGTGTTAGCTACGCTCAGTACTTTGAAACTCTCAGCAATGAAGTTGATACCGTCTACAGGATTGCAGAGGAGGCTCGCTCAAAAGGATATGATCCCACAACGAAGATAGAGATCCCACCGGCACATGATGTCGCGGCGCGTGTCGAGGTCACCCTCCAAGGACCAGTTGGGGTTGCCAAGCGCATCCGGGAGCTATCAGAGAAGTACGAAACCCGAGAAGAAGTGGCATTTGCAGTAGCCAAGGAGATTGCATTGGGAGAGCTTGGAAACATCAATGACCCGCAAAAGGCTGCGGACAAGGCAGTCCGTGTCGCACTAGCTATCATGACGGAGAGTATAACGGCGGCACCAATCGAAGGAATCGCCAAAGTGCAAATCCGGGGACCCAAGGATAATGAATACCTTGCGCTGTATCTGGCTGGGCCGATTCGTGCTGCCGGAGGCACTGAAACTGCAATGACAGTCTTGGTTGCGGACTACGTGCGCCAGTTGCTAGGAATCCCCGCATACGAGGCCACTGAGCAGGAGGTTGAACGAGCTCTTGAAGAGGTAGAACTCTATGCAAGGAATGTTCACCTACAATTCCCGGTCCAGCCCGAGCTTGTCCGACTCGTTGCATCCAGACTTCCGATAATGCTCACAGGGGAACCCACTGAGGAGTTTGAGGTTACAGGAAGTCGAGATTTGGATCCTCGGATAGAAACCAATCGTGTTCGAGGAGGGGCAGTACTGGTATTGAGTGATGGTCTTGTTGGACGTGCTACGAAACTAGCCAAGAACGTGAGCGAGATGTCCATCAAGGGATGGGAGTGGCTTGAAGAGGTGGCCGCGAAGATGTCCAAGGTGCTCCCAGCAGAATCTGATACTGTGGTTGACAAAAAGCTAGAGCCAAAGTCAGACTATCTGACTGACGTGATCGGCGGTCGACCTGTCTTCTCCCACCCGTCTCATCTCGGAGGTTTTAGGCTTAGGTATGGGCGGTCCAGGAATACGGGTTTGGCAGGTGTTGGTGTCCATCCTGCAACAATGCTCCTTGTCGACGAGTTCCTGGCTACAGGCACTCATATCAGAACAGAACGTCCCGGCAAGGGTTCTATTGTTGCGCCTGTGGACACCATCGAAGGACCAATCGTTCTACTTAGGGATGGTTCACTGCGTCAGATCTTCACAGTTGAAGAGGCACGCAAGCTGCAGGGGAAGGTTGATCGCATAGTCTACCTTGGGGACATTCTGGTAGGCCTGGGGGAGTTCTTGGAAAACAATCACCCCCTAGTACCGTCGGGATACTGTGAGGAATGGTGGTCTCACGATCTAGAACGTGCCTACTCTAGCCTAAGCAGCAAACAGATTGAGAAGCTCCTCTCTGACGTGAATCTCGACTCAAATGCTATTGATTCCTTCATAGAGTCACCCCTAAGAAAAATCCCAAGTCCAGAAGAGGCCATCGCCATTTCAGAGAAGTTCAGTGTTCCTCTACATCCACGATATCTGTACCGATGGCCTGCGCTCAAGCTTCAGGAGATGTTGGATGTCCGGTCTTGGATTCTTACCAAACACACTCTGGACGAAACTGAAGGTGGCGACCGAATGAGCCTTCCAAGAGATGAACGACGCAAGGTTCTACTGGAGAATCTAGGAGTACCTCACGAGCTGTCCGAAGAAGGCAAACGGATTCGGTTGACTGATAATCCCATCACCATTCTGGCGCAGCTTGGAGAGAAATCGGCAACAGCAGCAGGTAGCAACTCACTAGATGCCCTTAACTCATGTTCACGTGTGGAACTTAGAAACAAGATGGGCCTGGCTATAGGTGCACGGATGGGCCGCCCAGAAAAGGCTGAGGAACGGAGAATGCGACCTCCAGTCCAAGTCCTATTTCCAGTGGGACGCACACTGGCAAGCGAGCGGCGCATGGAAAAGGTGGCCAGAAGCACCCATAAATCTGCCCTCCTAGAGGCATTCGACCTAGATGCTGCAAGATCAATCTCATTCTCTGAAGACACTGGAGTGGAGCTCGAACTAGTCAGTCGGGAATGCCCCTATTGTGAGAATGAAACATTCGAGTCTCGATGTGAGAAATGTGGTACGCATACAGAACTGCGGAAGATGTGTTCTGAAGACGGCTGCGGAAAACCTGTGGACGCGGTTACGGGCGAGTGCCCCTTTGGCCATCGTGCAACTAAGAAGGTCCCCGTCAATATCCAAGAGCTATTGGACCGTGTGAAGGATGAGATTGGAGAGCCGCAATCATACAATCTACGTGCAGTCCTAGGGTTGACAAGTAATCTGAAGATTCCTGAGTACCTGGGAAAGGGCATTCTGAGAGCAAAACACGATGTATACTGTTATCGTGATGGCACTGCAAGGTTCGACGTTACCGATGCACCATTGACACATTTCAAACCATCAGAGGTAGGAGTATCAGTGTCCAAACTGCGCGAGCTTGGATACGCAAATGACTACCAAGGTGCACCATTGGTTTCGGACACGCAGATACTTGAGCTCAAGGTTCAGGATTTGATTATACCGGAGAACGGTGCTGACTATCTGGTTCGAGTCGGTAAATTTGTGGATGATTGTCTTGAGAAGATCTACGGTCTTGAGAGATATTACAGATTCAATCTACTCGAGGATGTAGTTGGACAACTGGTGATTGGTCTGGCCCCCCATACCTCAGCAGGGATAATCGGAAGAGTGGTCGGATTCACAAATGCCAGTGTGTGTTATGCGCATCCGTACTGGCACGCCGCGAAGAGGCGTAACTGTGATGGTGACGAGGACGCATTGATCCTTGTACTTGATGCACTCATCAACTTCTCCAAGGACTACCTTCCTGCTGGCAGAGGAGGTTTCATGGATGCTCCTCTTGTGCTCTCAGTTGTTCTGAACCCGGAGGAGGTTGATGACGAGAGCCACAACATCGAGGTCTGCTACAGATATCCTGCTGAGTTCTATGGGATGGTTGCGGAGGCCCAACATCCAAATGCGGTCAAAGAACTTGTCGACATTGTTCAGTCTCGATTAGGAACGGAAGCACAATACGAAGGCTTCGGATTCACTCATGACACATCCTCAATCGATGCCGGTCCTCGTAACACGAAATACAAGACTCTTGGTACTATGAGCGAGAAACTCGAAGCACAACTTCACTTGGCCGTTCTACTTGATGCCGTTGACTCAAGAGACGTGGCTGAGAGAGTCCTCTCTCATCATTTCATCCGTGACATCAGAGGCAATCTTAGAGCCTATTCGACTCAGAAGATTAGGTGTCGCAAGTGCAACACAATCTATCGC
The DNA here is from genome assembly GCA_048939905.1 of Promethearchaeota archaeon. Classification (GTDB taxonomy): domain Archaea; phylum Asgardarchaeota; class Thorarchaeia; order Thorarchaeales; family Thorarchaeaceae; genus SMTZ1-83. The sequence continues at coordinate 2,942 of JBHLPB010000080.1, read as the reverse complement.
AGAGTCCCGCTCTCAGGAAAGTGTGACTGTGGAGAGGGCCTCCTATTGACCGTTAGCCAGAAGAACATCTCGAAGTACCTAGGAGTTGCTGAGAAGCTGATTCGTGACCATGACCTTAGCCAGTACCTGAAACAACGGCTCGCGCTCATCAACTCTGCATTGGACTCGCTCTTTGTGTCTGAGCAGACATCGCTTATGGATTTCATGAAGGAGTAGTTGTTTCATTCATCATCTAGCGCCAGTCTAAGTAGGTCGTTGTCTTCAATCATCCCAATCAGACTGCCCGTTGCTGATAGTACCGGTGCTTGGTCGATGTCATTCTTTCTGAAGATCCTGACACATTCAGAGATGGTGCTAACTTCACTCACACTGATGATGTTCTTCGTCATGACCTCTTTCACTGGGACATTCGGGAGTCTGAGCAGCTTCTTTGTTACAACCAGGAAGTCCTTTGATGTCCAACCCCACTCCACAGCAGAATCCGTACCGCTATACGTCTTCGAGATGTTGTTCTCAACGGTGACCTCTGACAACCGAATAAAATCGCTTACTGTAATCATCCCGGTCACTCCTCCCACCTCGTTCACCAAGACCAACGCGTTCTTACCTGCCATATCCATAATCATGTATGTAAGAGGTAGTGGAGTTTCTTCCCAGATTGCAGTTATCTGGGTCCGGACATAGTCCTTGATTGGAGTGTCTTTGTACTTCTCACTCTCTTCTAATACTGCGCCTAAGATGTCTGGCACAGTGACAAGACCAACTAGCTCATCACCTTCTACTACTGGAAGTCTTCTGAACCCTTTCTCGAGCATCAACTTGGTTGCGGTCTTGACCTGTGTTTTGGGTGTGACTGTCTTCGGATCTCTCACCATCAACATGGCAAGTTGTGGCTCATCTGCCTTCTTCAGAAGGTCCGTCCTAGTCACCATTCCAACTAGAGTCTTCGACCCTTTCTTCACAACTGGGATTCCATTGACCTGTTTCTCAGCCATCAGTTGTAGCACATCTTCTCTCGTACCTGGCACGGAAACATAGACCACGTCGGACTGCATGCACTTTGCGACTTTCATGTTGATACCTTCATTGTTTGTCTGCTTTACTCCGGTATAGAAAGGGCGTGTCGTACCACTCTGGTCTCATACCAGACTATTCAGGTCCTGTGACACCGACCGAAGGAGATACGGCCATTAACAACCTACTATCTGTTTCTTTAAAACGTTAGTGGCCCATCGATTCTAGCGTACCAGACAGCGTCATGGAGTCGCCGCGACTCACCATGGGTTCTCTTTCAGACCAACAAGATAGCCGAGAGCGTTGCTTAGCCAGTGAATTCCGAGGGTCATGAGTATCAGAATGGCGACGTATAGTGAATCCGGTTGAAGAAAGGGATATGCGAAAATCAACGCCATGACTATGAACCCAAGTTGGTCAAGTATTGGGGACGGTGCCCCACTCTGAACATTCACTCTTCTCTTGAGGAAGGACCCAATAAGGTCCCCCACTAGAGCTCCTGTGGAAAGCAGTATCGCGGCTGGAATAGTCATGAACAGAACATACTCCATGTCTGGGGACACAATCACAAACTGCTGCATCACTGGTAGGATGTATGGTGCCGAGAAGTATTGGGCTACCCCTGTGAGACTACCGAGAAACACTCCTACAACGAAGCCCCGAATGGTCTTCCCCTCGCCGAGAATTCTATACCCATCCTGAAGCGTTCTGCCTCCATCCATCGGTCTACCACCCCCAAAGATCACTGGCATCGCATTTGCAATCCAGGCAGGTAGCCCCAGCCACAGGGAGAGTTCAAGCAGCGCCAACGCTTCATACATAGATGTGACTCCTGTTCTCAGAACGCAATAGGCTCCTCATTTGGCCTTTTCCTTTGAATCGGGAGTGACCGCCAATCCTCTCTCCGTCAGATACAGAACACAGGTGTCTGCCTCATCCTTGGGTCTTGTCCTCTTCAGCACTCTCTGTCCGGTCGTTCTCCCGAGTTGCACTCTCAAGACATAGTCTGACCAATAGTCAATGACATTCTTCGCCACGGGTTCAAATCCGCCCATGTCACTAAGACTTCCACGTACTTGGTTGAGTACAACGAGTGCAAGGTCGTTGTGAATCGCAAGTCCCTTGAGAATACCCGCTTGGCGGTTGAGTTCACGATGATTTGAGTAGTTGGTCTTCTTGTCGTCAAGCTCCGCTCTGTACAACCTTGTGAGAGTGTCAATAACGATCAGTCTGGTGCCTTCCCGTGCATAGAGCTCGATATCGTCTATTACAGCACCCTGTTCAATAAAGCTCTTGGGTGCGAGGATTCGTAGCTTCTTCTCCAGCTCATTGAAACTCATTCCTGCTATCTGCTCAAGTCTCTCAACCGGAGAGGTTGTCTCCGAGTTCACATAGACAGTCCCCACGCCGATTCTGCAAGCTGCACTGACGAACTGAAGGGCAATGGTGGTCTTTCCTGAAGCCGCTTCACCGTAGATATGAGTGAATCTACCAGTCGAAAGCCCACCGTTGAGGAGTCGGTCGAGAACCGAAACACCTGACGGAAGAATCAAATCGCCCTTCACCGGTTTCTGGTTGTTATCCCCCTTTGATAAGCGTAGCTCAGAAGGAAAACCAGGATGCCTATATGTGACGTTGCTGTGGCCACTAGAAACTCAAGAATCCACTATCTGATGGTGAAACTTCTCAAGAAACTGGGAGTCACGTTTGTCCTATGTACACCTGATGACAATGACTGCAAGAGTGCAAAGGTTGTCGTAACAACAGATGGAGAGTCCGAGAGGGTCGCTAAAGACGGTCTAGTTGTTGTAGAAGACACTTTCGATCCCGATACCACGGCAATCGAAATCATGCTTAGACTGCTGGATATGCCAGAGCCGTCACAGGTAGTCGTGGGAGTTGATCCTGGGATGCAATTTGGTCTGGCC
>JBHLPB010000079.1:0-9901 GCA_048939905.1 Promethearchaeota archaeon | reverse complement strand
CTTCTCCTTCATGACCTGTTTCCGGAGATCACCTTCTGTCATCGAGAAGAACTTTGTACCGAACTTCTTGACTCGCTCCCAGTCAATGGACAGGCCCAGTCCTGGTTCTTGAGACGGCTCGATGAATCCATCGTCTGGCACAATTGGACGCTCCAGAATTCCATCTCGAAACTCGGGCGTCCACGAGCCCGGTTCATGAGGGTACTCGAGAGGATACTCGCGGTCGGTCAAGGTGGAAACATGAAGATTGGCGAATAGACCAACACCATTCGTCCAAGTATGGGGACTGAATCCGAAACCACGATTCTTGACCTCTTCGAGTGTCTTCAGAGTGTCATGAAAACCAAACATGGTCACGTCAGGTTGGTAGATGTCGAGACTTTCGAAGTGAAGGAACATTCGCGCCTCAGGCCAACCAGCATTTAGCTCGGCCCCTGCAATCTTGATTGGGCTTGACTTCCTCAGCTCGGCATATTCCTCATACGAGTGCATGTCGAGTGGCTCCTCAAGCCACCGAATGTTCTGATCCTTGATAGAATCTATGAATTCCCTAGCACGGGCCAAATCCCAAATGGGGGGTCGGTCCACAATCGTCACGGGCCATCCTTGATTAGCATCAATCATAAGTGGGAATCCCGAGTCTACTAGTGAGCGAGTTTCTTTGATAGAGTTGACATCTGTTTTGAGTGTCTTTGATTTAACACGGAGTTTGACTCCATGATAGCCCTCGCTTTGCGCTTGTTTGACCACTTTAGAATGGTGTTTCGGATCACACACTTTTCCCGTCGACCAGTAGACGGGAATCGGCTTGTCTGTTCCACCCAGCATCTTCCATATCGGAACGTCTTCAGCCTGGGCCTTGATGTCCAGAAATGCCGTTTCCATCCAGAAGTTCCTCCATCCAAGATAAGATGCCTCTCTTATCCTTTGGTGTGCGAGTTCCAGATCACAAGGGTCCAAGCCAAGGACATATGGAGCCAACAGTCCTCCAAGTCCTTCTCTCTCTTCTCCAAATGCAACTCCGGCAGCCAATCCTATTAATCCAGTATCAGTGGTCAACCGAAGGAGTGTGAAACGATTGTGAGTCTGGGGATAGCCAGGAATCCAAGATGGGAAGAATGTCTTCTTCAAGGGTATTGATATGTGATACATCTCAACTTGTGTGACTTTCATTGTACTACTACCTTCCTCGAGGGCAATTCAGTGACAGGAATACTGCTGTGGGACTTGTTATCTCTTCTGCTGGGTGAAGCGGACCAGGGCAGACTACCCCAGTCAATGTGGATTTGAGAGATCGGTCCGCTTTTCCTGATGCCACAAGAGAACACTTTACATGGGTCCTCGCATGGCCGAGTCTGAAGAAGATGGCTTGGTGTGTTATGGTCAAAGGGCCCTGCAGAGGTAGGTTGTGCGACTTCTGGGCTCGAGTACGGCTAAGGAAGATAGACCATGATAGACTGCTTGAGGAGATGCGCGTCAGGATTTCGGCATCTCGTGATGACGGGCAGGATATTGAGATTGCCATTCAAGATTTCTGGAGACAATTCGGTTTGAGAGATCTTGGAAACATCTGTAGTGAAGAGCCTGATCTCTGTGCCAAAATGAAACTGATAGAAGAAGAAGCTCTAGATATGGTATCTTGAATGAGAACAGGAACACCATGATTCCGTTTCCAGTTCTGCTAAGAATAGATGCCAGGGGGGCGGCAGGAGATTCCTGCCACCCACCTGGTTCTTGATTCAACTGCGAGGTTACTATCGTATATAGAATGAGGCCATCAGCACGTCGTGATCTGAGCTGCCTACTCCAGCTGTTGGGTCCTCACCGAAGAAGGGCGCTGGGAAGTCCACATTGAAGTGTACTACCATGGCCTTCAGGAAGATACTCTCCAGTGACGGCGTAACCATGATGTGATCAAGCACCTCGGAAACTCCGCGGTAGATGTAGGTGTAGCGACTACTCTTTGGGACTTGGTAAATCAGATCCGTCAATCCACCTGCCTCTAGTGCTGTTATTGGAGCCTCCCATTCAAAGGAGTTGAGGTCACCCATAACCATGACCTTTGCGGTTGGATCAGCGTCCTGAATCTCATCGACCAGAGCACCTACCCACTCGGCCTGTTCAACACGGCGCGGCTCCGTGTCTGCATAGGTCGGAGCGTATATCGATTTTGACTTGAAGTGATTGATGACTAGCCACAGGTCCGTGCTAAACATGTCTCTCCACCACGACCATGAGGGGCCGTCGGGTATGGTCTTGATGTGGACCACCAACGGCGGTCTTGAGAACAGCGGACCATAGCCATCGGGACATGGGAAGTTGGGATCCTCTCCGGGCCCATAGCCGTCTTCTAAGTCAGTGCATGTCTGTCGGGCCTCAGCGCTCAGAATTTCTACGCGATCCAGACGATAGAGTAGACCAACGTCAACTGCCCTATAGTAGGGCCCTTCAATGAGCACAACTCCGTATGCTCCAGCAATTGGGTCGGTATTAGCCAGCCTTTCGAGAATCTCGAAGTTCTCTACCTCTTGCACTGCAATCAAATCAGGCATCTGTAGTAGGTCATGAATGGCCAGAGCGTGCTTTGAGAGTTGCAGCTCGACTACTTCGGGGTCATTGACTGTGTCATCTAGGTCCGGATCATCAATCTCGTCGAAGAGATTGTACATGTTATAGGTGGCAACAGTAAGACCACCACTCAGACCAAGATCTGGTACGTAGTCGGACTCTGCCCACCAACCAGGTTCTACTTCTGGCGGGTTATCCGGACTAGGCAGTACCTTGTACTCATCATACGTGTAGTCAAGTGGACCATATAGATTCCTAACAATATTACCGGTCCTAGTATTGACCAAATATCCGCCTGAGTCATCTGTGAAGATTATCCCACCTGTGCCAGCAGGATCATCTAAGAACACACGCCTAACGTCCGAGTACGCTACAACACCAGCAGCCTCACCGTAAACATTCGTGCCAGCCACGGTCCTCATGCACTCTACTGAAACGAGCATACCCTCCAACGCTTCGTAGTAGACGTCTGAGGCATAGTCGTCAAATGGGGGGTCGAGCTCGATCGGGTCAGGAAGTGGGTTGCCAGTAGAGAGTATGGTAATATATGGTTTGTACATCTGTGTCATGCCGTAGTACTCACTGACCTTCCCCTGGAGCATGACCTCATCCCCAACATTCACGTCGTACGCGTAATTGTAAACGAATATCCCATCTGAGGTGGCCGGATTACCGTCACCAACAGGGTCTTGCACAAAGAATCCACTCTTCAACCCGTAGGCTTGATAGTCAGCCGTTACGATACCGAACGTGTCGATATACATGTCAGACGGTATCGTATTGACAAAACCATCACCCTGGATTTCAGGAATGGTATAGTCTGGATTATCGTAGGCCTGCAACGTGCCGGGAGCAAAGCCCAACGTAATCACAAAAACGGTCAGAAAGCAGACCGCCAAGAGTCCGCGTTTCTTTGTCTGCGCCATTTTCTTCTCTCTCCCTTCTAGAAATGTCATGACATTTTGTAGGGTTGGGTTGTCTGACATTTGGTTGCAGCAGGTGTCTGGGTCCTATTTCTCTGTTGTGCCCCAGGTTTCCCATATTTCGACGTCTGGGACAGAATAAGATAGTTCTCGAGTGATTTTCGAAGTCTATGAAGAATAACCGGACTTGGCAATAGACTGCCGAAATTCGGCATTCTGGACACGTTTCAAGGGCATCACAGTACGTTGTCAAGCGTCCTACATGCCTGTCAAGTGTCACTCAGTGGAGTCGGAGGGTTCCTCATCATCAGAAAGCGCGCCTTCTTCCTCGGCCTCATGAGCCATTAGAGGTGCTGGAGCGAAGTGGCTGTCTGGTTCCGAGGGGAGGAGCAATCCGCCTTCGATGGCTTCTACTACGAGAATGTATGCATTCAGCTCATCAGTGCCTGCCAAGACCATATTCTTCACTAGTTCGCTAGGTGCCACTCCTTCACTGATGTCTGTGTGAGTCACCAAACGCTCATGTGGCCTATGTCTTCTATGTCTTCTTGTTGTACATTCTCTTGAAAGTCAGACTATGTGTATTGTGAAATACACAACTATGAAAGCGCCTCAGGTACGGCAATCATGTTTCCACGGTTCAGCAGCCACCCAGGATCAATTGCACGTTTCACGACCTGTATCTCCTGAATTCCCTTCTCTCCGTACATGACTTCCAAGAATCCGCGTTTGAGTTTCCCAATCCCATGCTCAGCCGCAACAGTTCCTCCAAGTTCTACAGCCTTCTTCGCAAAGAGCATGTAGTTGTCCATGCCTTGTTTGACTTCCTCATTATTGCGAGGTAGCATATTGACATGAAGATGGTTATCGCCAACGTGGCCGAAGATAACATACTCCATTCCTTGTGCCTCAAGAGTGTCACGATAGAACTTGAGATAGTCACGAATGGCCTCATCTGGAACCGCCATGTCCGTACCAATCTTGTGAACCTCATGATATTCCGCTTTCCTCATGGCGATTGTGGCATTGACCGTTTCCGGTACGAAGTGGCGGACAATCTTCATCTTCTGAAGCTCTGACCGATCCATGCCTGCCCAGCTGGACTCAGAGGAGGTGTTGTGTCTGTTGAGAACCTCTTCGAGACCCATGACCTTCGGTTCCATTGTTTCATCTGTGTATGAGAATTCAAAGAAGACTATCGCCTTGGTTTCGGGCGACATGGCAGGCACTCTTATGCCCGACGAGGCGGCCTTCTCCTTAATCATCTCAATTGCGTTTGGGCCAAAATACTCCAAGAAGTTCATCGGAACTGGAGTGTCTGGAGCGCGGATGTCGTAGACGAAATTGATAGCATCCTCTTCACTGGGGAAGAACGCCATGACCGTCATTATGTTTTCTGGCATCTTGATGAGACCTAGCTCCACCTCTGTAATCACTCCCAGTATGCCCTCTGAGCCGATGAAGAGGTCAATGAGGTCCATATCTGGTTTCGCAAACAGTCCAGCGGCGTTCTTTGTGTCTGGCATCTTATAGCTCGGGACCGTAATATCAGTCGTTGTCCCGTCACTTAGAGTAATCTGAAACTTGCCTTTCTCTGCAATTACCTGCCCACGCTCAATGTCTAGAATGTCCCCATTCATTAACACGACTTGGATTCTGCAAACCCAATCACGCACAGCACCATATATGAACGTCCTAGCACCCGAGGCGTTACATGCCACAATCCCTCCAAGCCACGCACTCATTTCGGTGGGGTCAACGGGGAACGTAAAGTCGTCAGACTCTCCTAGGAACTGTTCAAGGGCCTTCTCCTGATTGGTGGTCCCCTTACCCTTCAAACTATTAAGGCTCTTCGAGTTCACTGCGCTGACCAGGTCTTCTAGAAGAACCCCAGCTTGCGCACATATGGAATAGAGTCCATCTTCTGAGCTATAGTCCATGTAGAGCAACTCATTCATCTTCTCGAGGTTCAGGGTCATTCCGCCAAGAGGAACAGCGGCGCCTGTGAGACCGGTCCTTCCGCCTTGAACGGTGACAGGAGTCCCAGAATCGTATGCCTCTTTTAGGAATGCAGCCACCTGTTCCACTGTTGTCGGAAAGGCAATCTTCTCTGTCTGCCCGTCAAAGGAGTGGCTCTCGTCATCGAGATAGAGAGCATAAGTGTCAGTGATCTCAGCTTGGTCAGTGATGACTTTCATCTCAGACAGATTCGCGCTGGCAGGGGCAAGAGCCTTGATTTGATTGGTCATTTTCAGCCTCACATCTTGTCCGCTTGCTTCGGGCCAGACTCGTTTCCAATATCAAACATTTGGTATGTTCTTGGACTCGGCGAAAGCGCAGATGCTTTTTTAGAATGAAGTGCAACGAGTTTCTCTAAACACGGAGAACTATCCTGCCCGAGACAGTGAGAAGCTATGAGAATAGCGGCAGTATCTGATATTCATGTCCGTCCAGACAAGGGCGATGAACCTCTCATTGAGGAGATTCATAGTCGGGTCGAGGAGATATCTCCGGATGTCTTTGTGATTGCAGGAGATGTCAGCAATAGGATAGCTGCCCTCTCAGACACTTTGGTGAGGCTTCGTGTTTCCAGTGCCATGAACTTGTTTGTCCCCGGGAACCATGACATCTGGTTTGAAGAGAAGATAGGGCTTGGGTCTCTAGAAAAGTACTCTACGACACTGAGCGAGGTGTGTAGAGAGAGTGGTTTTCTCTATCTTCCTGATGCACCTTACGTGAAGAAGAAGATGGCCTTTGTGGGATCTATTGGGTGGTATGATTACTCATTCAAGCGAGAAGACTTGGAGATTCCTTACAAGGCGTACGCACAGAAGGAGTGGAAGGGCAACATATGGTACGACCTTCTCTGTATCGATTGGGGATATACCGATGTTGAGGCAACAACTCTCTTCAATCGGAAGCTGGAGTATGACCTGTCTGTCCTATCAAAGAGCATAACCCAAGTGGTCTTCGTTTCCCACCATCTTCCATTCCGCGATTTGACCCTCTACAAAGAACGACTACCTTGGGACTTCTTCTCAGCGTTTATGGGAGCGGAAAGCATTGGAAGACTGTTGTTGTGCGATGGGAGGGTGGTTCTGAGCATATCTGGTCACAGTCACATAAGAATGCAGAAGCAGTTCAACGGAATCAGTGCCTTCACAGTCCCACTGGGGTATGGGCGTCCAGCTGATGGTAACTATTCAGACCTTGCCCGGAAGGCAGTTGCGCACATCGAGGTTGTCGATGGGAGTGTCGAAGCTCTCGACTTTGTCGAGGGGGATATATGCAAAGGAATGCCATACGCAAATGCCAGATAGACACTATGATGCGACACATTAATGAGAAGGGCATTCTCCTGCCACAGTCTGTAGCTTCAGAATATGCATCTGGTGCTCCATGCTAGACAGAAGGTGATAGTGACAGAATGGACAGCCTCGGACTCACAGTGGTCGTCGTCTTCGTTGTCACCTATGCTGTCATCAGCTCAGAGAGAGTGAACCGGACGGGAATGTCACTTCTTGGCATGGCCATCATTGGAATTGTGTTCTGGGCCACCCATCTTCTCGACCCTGTCCAGCAACCTCTTGCCTTTATTGATCTTATTGAGCACATCGAATGGGACACTGTGCTCTTTGTCACGTCCATGATGATCATTGTTGCAGTAGCAGGCGGATCTGGAATGTTTCAGTATCTAGCTCTGACATTGGCGAAACCTAGCGGAGGAGTTCACCGGAGCTTGTATACGATCTTCCTCCTCTTTGTGTTCTTCATCTCACTCTTCTTGGACAATGTGTCAACGACCCTGATCATGGCGCCACTAACGATACAGGTTTGCAGAGCGCTGGAGATTGATTTCAAGCCATTCTTGGTTTCAGAGGCGATAGTCTGCAACATCGGGTCAATACCATCAATAGTAGGCGCAGTGCCCAATATCGTGATTGCTGATGCTACTGGACTTGATGCTGGGCTCCTCTTCATCACCTACATGCCGCTTTCCTTCCTTCTCTTGATTGTCACGTGGTTTCTGCTCACATGGTATTATCGTGAGTCCTTTGGAGCAACTGACGAGGATAGGATAGACTTCCTGCTTGACATAGATCCTACCTACATGATCAAGTCTAGGAGGGACTTCTATGCATCAGTCATCGCCTTTGGATTCTTGGTCACAGGTTTTGCGCTTGGGCCCTCGCTCAGAATAACACCAGTGATGGTGGCCCTATTGGTTGCATCTGGGTTGATAATCCTTGCACATGACAGGGCGGTGGAGTTTCTTGCGGAAGTCGGGTGGGACACTGTCTTCTTCCTAGTTGGTCTATTCGGACTTGTCGCGGCCCTCGATATGACAGGTCTGATTAATGAGCTTGGAGTAGGATTGGCCAACATAATTGGGAACAACTCTTTGGCTGCTATCGTCTTCATGATTTGGGTTCCAGCCACCCTATCAGCATTCCTAGACAATCTCCCAGTTTCAGCCGTGTTGGCTCCTATTGCACTCCAGCTGGCTCCCGTTAGCGCCATTCTTCCGCTGGTGCTAGTGTTTGCCGTCGGAGTTGGAGGAAACGTGTTCACGCCGCTTGGTTCACCGTCGAACATGGTGGCAATCGGTTTCTCTGAGAGAGAACACGATCCAATCTCATACGGAGACTTCGCGAAAGCAGGCACATTGGCCGGACTTGCGCATCTTGGAATCGGGACTATATGGTTGCTCTTGGTTGAATTCATCGGGTTGGGTTACGTGGTCATAGGAGGGACCATACTGTCAGTGATTGGCTTCGTGTTGATTCTGCTCCCCCACGTAAGAGTGGGACGCAGTGCATCATTTCTAAGGAGGAATTCGTGAAGGAATTTGCCGATATCCCTCTTGGCCAGAGGATGGTTTTGACGAATTGGTGACCGCCGCTATAGCTATCTATATTGGGTAGTTCAGTTGGCGACAGGACAAATTACGAGAGGTGAGTAGGATTGGTCGCGGAGATTGTGCTTGGAGTATTTGTGATCACCTACATCGCCATTTCATCTGAGAAAGTGAATAGGACTGCCACTGCGCTACTGGGGATGGGAGTTGTTGGTATAGTCCTCTGGGCAACCGATAGCGGAGGATTCTCAGATATTGTTGACGGAATTGCGTGGTCCACAATCCTCTTCGTGACCTCCATGTTCATCATCGTCACCATCGCCGCGTCCTCAGGTATGTTCCAGTATCTGGCTATCGAACTCACTCGGCCCACCCAAGGCGTGGCAAGGCGACTCTTCATCACTTTGGTCGGTTTTGTCTTCGTCATCTCCTTGTTCTTTGATACGACCTCCACCATGCTGATAATGGCACCACTAACAATCGAACTCTGCAAGGCATTGGAAATTGACTTCAGACCATTCCTCATCTCGGAAGCAATCACGTGTAATTTTGCATCAATCCCGTCAGTCGTCGGGGCAGTGCCAAACCTCATCGTGTCAGACGAGGCCGGCGTGGACCCTGGTCTTTTGTTCGAGGTGCTGATGCCGTTATCAATCATCTTGTTCGTGGTATCGGTGCCGCTCCTTCTGAGATACTTCGATAGTCAACTTGAAGACTCTGAAGAGTTTCTTGTGTCACAGGTTATGCGTATCAGGTCCCAGTACATGATTCGTTCACGGAGTGATTTCTATCTCTCAATCATTGCCATGTTCATACTCGTCTTGGGCTTCACTCTTGGTCCCGCATATCATCTTGAACCAGCTGTGATAGCTATTACAGTAGCAGCTGCGCTGCTCGTAGTCTCTCGTGAATGGGTTGATGAGATTCTCAAGCGCGTGAACTGGGGTACGATATTCTTCTTGATTGGACTTTTCGGATTGGTCGCGGCACTGGAACTCACCGGGACAATCGATGCGCTGGCTGTCGTTATTGGTGCGCTAATCGGTGACAACTACGTTCTGGGAACCGTATTCATGATCTGGGTGCCAGCCTTGCTATCTGCAGTCATTGACAATATACCCATCTCAATAGTACTGGCGCCTGTTGCGGTGCAGTTCACTCTTAGCCCAATCCTTCCTATAGCTTTGATGTTCGCAGTGAACATTGGAGGGTTTATTCTCCCGATCGGCTCGCCTGCCAACATACTTGCACTTGCCTTTGCGGAGAAGGAGAAGAGACGAATCAGTATGAAGGATTTCGCGAAGATCGGAGCTCCACTTGGATTGCTCATGCTTGGTATCGGAACTGGATGGCTGCTTCTAGTAGGTTTGTTCATTTAGAACTAGGGCGGTGTCTGCCCCCGTCTTGTGCCGCCGGGAGGACAGAACTCAACGGAGACAGGACACCATGTATCTAGTTGTATATCAACGCTAATTAGGTGTTTGGTAACGACAATCACACATAGAAACAGAGGTGCGAGATTGCCAAAACGTGCTCGTTGTCCACGCTGTGA
>JBHLPB010000078.1:0-9993 GCA_048939905.1 Promethearchaeota archaeon | reverse complement strand
ACTGCCGCGTCCATCTCTCGAAGGTTGAAGTCAGTGTCATGTGCGATTCTTGCCAGTTGGCCAGAAATCTCATCTCGTGGCATCAGAATCTTGTGTGCAATTTCAGCTGCACAGTACTCAGGATTGACCCTGAGCACAGGACTGTTTGGGAGTGACTGAATCGTGCTTTTCGCACGCTTGCTCCAATGATGGTGGTCGAGCCAAACGACTCGGCACCCCTGAGAGGTTGCTCGAGAGAAACCATCTGAAATGAAGGGGAGTAGGCTGTCGTCGACACTCAGGTCAGTGATTATCACAAGTGTATCACGGCGCTTGGCGACCCTAGAGAAGACTGGTTCAAACGAGCCATAATCTGTGAGCATCACGGTGAAATCCATGTTCTTTGACTTCGCATATCGCCATACGATTGCAGCCGAGTTCAGTCCATCTACGTCCTTGTCGTGAGAAATCGAGAGAAGAGATTCTAGCTTCTTGGTCTTCACGCTGCTGTCATTGCTCATGGTCCGTCTTGATGGTCACTGGTGCGGACCTTTTCTTTCTTTCTTTGGTGTGTAGAAACCACATGCCGAAATTCGGAAGTGTTTTTTGTGGGAGTTCTGGATAGTGCGGCTGAGCTTGGCGGAGATGGTTGAACAGGTCTCTAGCAGGGTCGTGATGAGTGGAAATGAAGCCTTTGCCAGAGGCGCCTTTGAGGCGGGGATACGTTTCTGTTCTTCATATCCTGGCACTCCATCTACAGAGATCACCACTGTTATCATGAAGGAGGCAGAAAGCAGAGGAATCTACGCTGAGTGGAGCGTCAATGAGAAAGTGGCGTTGGAAGCCGCAGCCGGGGCAAGCTGGGCAGGTCTTCCCGCAATCTGTCCCATGAAGTCACTAGGTTTGAATGTCGCTTCCGACTTCTTGCTCAATCTCAATCTCTCGGGCTCGGGACACGGAGGCCTCGTGATAATCGTCTGTGACGATCCCCGGGGGCACTCGTCAAGCAATGAACAAGACTCAAGATTCTATGCAAAAGCAGCTGGTGTCCCACTTCTTGAACCTTCCAGCTATCAGGAGGCGAAGGACATTGTGCCAATGGCCACTGAACTCTCCAGAAAGCATGAGGTTCCTGTGATTGTGCGAAGTACCACCAGGCTTGGTCATTCTCGTGGTGTGGTGGAGCTCGGTGAGATTACTGACAGGACATGGGAGAAACCGCTCAGGTTTGCCAAGAACCTGTTCAACATTCCCAATCCCCACCTCCGACATCGAGACTTGCTCGAGAAGATTGACAAGATTGCTGAGGAGTTCGAAACCAACCCGTTCAATCGGTTTCAAGGACCTGAGGAATTGGGTCTGCTCACCATCTCCTCAGGCATCTGCCAGAAGTATGTCGATGAAGCCCTAGAGATTGTCAACGCGAAGGACTCTGGCAGACTCGGACTCGTGACGACCTTCCCGATTCCGGTCGGACTCGTCGGCAGGACTACTAGCAAAGCGCAAGAGGTCCTTTTCGTTGAAGAAACGGACCCATTCCTGGAAAATGAGATTCGTACTTTGTCAACTGTGAAGGAATTCGGACGAGATGCGAGGTTTCATGGGAAGCAAACGGGGGTTGTTTCGAGTTACGGAGAGATGAACGTTGACAAGACCATGGCAGCCCTCAAGGCAGTCTTGGGGATTCAACCCGGGACAATGGATGAAGAATATGAATCCAAAGTTGAGAAAGCAAGGCAGCTGCTAGTACCAAGGGCATTGACCTTCTGTGCGGGGTGTACTCACAGGAATGTCTACTGGGCAATTCAGAAAGTGAGAGAGCGCCTTGGAGGCAATCTGATCGTTGCTGGAGACATAGGATGCTATTCTCTGGGTGCCTTCTATAACGAGTCTATGAACACTATGCACGCAATGGGTTCCGGTATCGGCGTCGCTAACGGCCTTGGACAGCTTGAGAGGTTCGGTCTGGACTCCAAGGTAATCGCCGTCGCAGGTGATTCCACATTCCTCCATGCGTGTATCCCGGCTCTTGTGAATGCCAAACACAAGAAAGCAAACTTCACATTCCTAATCCTGGACAACTCCACAACTGCCATGACAGGGTTCCAAAAACATCCTGGGTCCGCAGAGCAAGAATCAGGTTTCGTCAGAGTAAGCATAGAGAGAATCGTCCGAGCTATTGACCCCGATACAGTCCTACTTGGCGACGCAAGAGAGATTCCTTCGACAGTTTCTCTGATAGAAGATGCATTGGAGAAGCCAGGACTAAGTGTCATCATCCTTGAAAGTATTTGCAGACTTGAAGAACAGAAATCAGGTTGGATCTATAATGACCTTCCAAAGATCGTAATCGACCCTGACGCGTGTCTCGGAGAAGAATGCAGAATCTGTGTCAGTGAGTTCAACAGCATGGGCTTGGGCTGGGACAGTAGGTTAGGAAGACCTGTGGTCATCGAAAATGTCTGCACAAGGTGCGGAGCCTGTATTTCTGTCTGTCCGCACAGGGCAATCAGGAGGAGTCGAAAGTGAAACGCAGCTTCGACATCTTGGTTGCAGGTGTTGGTGGTCAGGGCAATCTCGTTTGTGGTAGAATTCTAGCAGAGGGTGCAGTGCGCAGGAATCTGAGGCCGGTGGTAGGCGACACGTTTGGTGCCTCCAGAAGGGGAGGTGCTGTACTCACCCACTTAAGAATCGGAGAGTCCGATAGAGGGCCTTTAGTCCCTCGGAACCAAGCCGACTTGATCCTAGGACTAGAGCCACTGGAAACTCTCAGAGCAGCTGTCAAATTCGGAAGACAGGAAACTGTTGTCATATTCAGCGAGTTGAAAGTGGACACAGCTGATACACTTGGGGGGAATACCGAGTATCCAGACGTCAACAGAATGACGGAGGCACTGGAGTCGATCTCTGGAGTGGTCTTTCGCCTTAATCCAAAGGCATCACTAGAGAAGATAGGCTCAAATCGAGTCCTCAACACGTATATGATAGGCGCCCTGGCAGGCTCAGGCAGAACTCCACTTGATCCAAGTGAATTGAGAGGGCTAGTGAGCGAAACCCTGAAGCCCAAGAAGGCCAACATCTCGGCCTTTGATGCAGGTCTGAAATGCATTTCAGAACTGATGATGAGCATGGGCGTCTAGTTCTGCTACCCTGCCTTCTTTGCCTCCGTGGCTTTCCTCGCATCCCGCCACATCAACTCTGCCAAGACTGTGAACATGTCAGCAACTCCATCCCCAGTCTTCGCAGAGGACTCCATGTACAGAAAGCCCTGATCTTCAGCCCATTTTTTGGCCTCGCTAGAGGGGACAGCTCTATCTGGTAGGTCAATCTTGTTCCCCACTACAACCATGGGGACCCTCATACCTATAGACTCATCAGCTTCTGCAACCCACTTCGAAAGTTCTGTGAAGGAGCGCCTTCGTGTAACGTCATAAACCAAGATAATGCCGGCTGCGCCGCTGTAGTACATCTTTCTTACAGCCTTGAACCTGGCCTGGCCTGCCACGTCCCAGCATTGTAGTTTGATGCCTACGGAGTATTCCGGCTCAGGAGGTGATATGTGAGTGAGCTTGACCGCGAACTGAGAGCCAATCGTGGTCTTGTAGTCACGCTCGAATACTCCCGTGACATACCGATTTACGAGCGTGGTTTTTCCGACAGCACCCTCTCCAGTAACCATGGTCTTGAAGAGGTATGTATAGCTATCGGCAGGAGCACCGGGTCGTGGTGGCTTGAGCGACCTTGCCCGCATCTCAGTCACAAGAGCGCTTTCTTCGGGGGTTTCCTCTATAGTCACTACCGGCTCAGCGGGAACAGGTTCTTCCATCATTCCTGCGACGTCATCGAATGCCGCAATGTCTGGAGTGCCTGCATCCTCCATCCCAAATAGCTGGTCGAGGAGCTGTTCAGCCTCTCTCAGGGATTCTGTTGCCGCTTCATCTGGAGTGGTCATCTTGAGGATTTCAGCGGCCTTGTCACGGTCAACTGTAGTGAAGCCGGTCTCAGCTGCTGCCTCCTCGGGAACAAGTTCTCGGGCAATAACGACCGACTCTGGTTCAGGCTGAAAAGTCACAGAGGGCATGGCTGCTGGAGCTGCCACCGCCACGCCTTTCTCAATAAGGATTGCAGTCTCTGGAGTCGTGACCTGCTTGACATGTCCCGTTGCATCGGTCCACATCAGGACAATGGGTCTCACAATGACAGTCCCTTCGGTAGTGGGCATGAGCTCAACCTCGACACACTTGGACTCTCCAGGGGCGAGATCAAAACGAAGTTGTGGATTGGCTACCTCAAGGTGGTCTTTGGGAAAATGGTAGATCTTGCCAGTAACACCTGAAACGGGTTCTTCGCTTATGTTTGATACCGTCACTCTGCCGATAAGGTTGATTCCTGTCTTGGCCTCCGGGCTTACTTCGAAGCTGGGGATCAGCTGATATAAACCTTGGATCACTCTCAATGGACCGTTAGCTATTCCAACAAGAATCTCCTTCCTGTTGTCGCCGCCTGCGTCTCCGACGCTGAGCGCGAGAATCTTCTCGCCTATGTTCACGGATGCAATCTCTTGCAGTTCTGCCATTTGCAGACTGTAGAACTTCACCTTGTAGTCAGAAGTGGCGACAATGACCTCATCCATATGGTCAGCATTGATTTCTTCCATCGATATTGCGAGCGCATTGACGCCTTCTAATTTGGCGAACAGGTCAAGTTTGCTCTCTTCGTTACGATAGACTCGAAGTGAGCCATCTCGCGTGACAACACCAAGTTCCATCTTGCGGTCGCCCAGTATGTCTCCAGCCTCTACAGAGATTATGGGCGAAGGTAGGTCTAGCATTTCAATCTGTTTGACTGTCTGGTCCCTGACCTTGAAGATGCGAAGTGTTCCATCCAGGTTCCCTGTGACAATCTCGTCAATCTCGTCTCCAACTACGTCACATACACCGATTGTGATTGGCATATCTTGCATTTGGTGCCGTGCGTACTCAGAGAGTCTGTCCTCTGCGTCCATTTGGAAGACTCGAAGCGTGGAGTCGCTCCCGCCAACTAGAATCTCGTTCTTGTGGTCACCGGTTACGTCTGTGACCATGACGGTCGTGACAAACCGATCCACAGGAAACTCAGCAAGCATCTCCAGTTGCCCACTAGGCGCAAATCTGTAGACCTGAAGCGTTCCGGATTGACCTGGAACCTCTCCTGGCGCCAAGCTGCGACCTACAACGATCTCCATTACGCCATCGTTGTTAGCGTCTGCGATATTCACTGAGAGAATACTGCCTTCAAGATCACGCTGTGCGAGGAACTCAATCTCAGGGGTGTTTGCGTCATATAGTCTAAGGACACCATCCCTGTCTCCTGTACACAGCTCTGAAGTGCCGGAGCCTGTCACATCACCCACAGCAATAGCTGTGGTACTCTTGTCATCCTCTATTTCAAAGAGAGTCTTGGGCGTGGTCAAATTGGACTACCATCCGCACGACATGAACATCTACCATCTAGACACCAAGCGCCGCAACACTTGGTGAATGGTGGTTCATCTAGTGATTCATTCAGTGGTGGTGGCCTTTTTGTACTTTATTAGCACAAGTGCCAACCGCAGACATCGCTTCGCGCAATGGCACAGTATTTAACGTTGGCTGGTGGCCTATTCTCAAGGTGAACCCTATGCCCGAACTCTCTGTCAGACACATAGTGAAATCGTACCACAATGGCGATGACGGAGAAACGAAGGTCCTAGACGGCATCACCTTTGATGTCAAGGACGGCGAGTTCCTTAGCGTCGTTGGACCTTCGGGTTGCGGGAAGACTACTCTACTGAAAGTCATAGCAGGACTTCTAGAACCAGATGAAGGGCAAGTGTTGATTGACGGTGTCCCCGTGGGACCAGGCCACAACAGAGTGGGTTTCATCTTCCAACAAGAGTCATTATTCCCGTGGAGGACTGTGAGAGAGAACATCGAATATGGTCTCGAAATTACTGAACTGCCTGAGGAGAGGAAGAGAGCACTCTCGGATGAAATCATCTCTCTAGTAGGAATGAGTGGCCTCGAAGATAACCTGCCACATGAGATCTCAGGAGGGCAGGCAAGGAAGACCGAAATGGCTAGGAGTCTCATCACCAAACCAGACATCCTTGTTGCTGATGAAGCGCTCTCGAATCTGGATGCTCAGACAAGGAACTACCTTCAGACCGAATTCTTACGAATCAGTGAGGAAACAGGCTCGACTGTACTGTTTGTTTCACATAACGTGGACGAGGCGGTCTTTCTTTCAGACAGAATCCTCGTAATGAGCAACATCCCATCATCGATAATTGCTGAGTACGAGATAGACCTGGCGCAGCCACGGAACAGGGCCTCTCCAGAATGTCTTGAGTATCGTGCAAAGATCCTTGATGTTCTTAGAGTTGAGCAAGAGAAAGCAATGAGTCGTCAGACTAGACAGCGACCTCCTGTCTCCACCTGAGGAGCCTTCGCTCAACCATCAGGAGCAGGTAGCTCACCAAGAAACCAATCAGACCAATCACGAGCATGCTTGCGATTACTGCGCCCGTCCAGCCGACCTGTTGCATTGTCCATATGAGATACCCGAGACCTTTGTTGCTGCCAATCATCTCCGCTGCCACCAAGCACATCCAGCCAATGCCAAACCCAATCCGCATTCCGGCAAACATCTCAGGTGCTGCGGACGGGATTACAACCGACGTCAGGATTCGTGATTCAGAGGCGCCGAAGGTCTTCGCAACGTCGATGTGCACGGGCTCAGTACGTTTGACCCCCGTGGTCGTATTGATTAGGATTGGAAAGAAGGCGCCAATCCATATGATGAATACCTGTGCAGAAAGGAGACTTGTGAATATCAGAAGGGAGAGAGGAATCCATGCTATCGGAGGAATAGGGCGTGTGGCCTCCACAACTGGCCCTAGAACAGAATCAGCGATGCTGTAGCGCCCTATGGCGATACCTAGAGGAACTGCAGTTATGACCGCAACAAAGAAACCAACCGTGACAATGAACAGACTCTGGGCAGCGTGATCTGCCAGGACGAACCCACCACTGTCGCCTTCAGTGGAGAGTATGATGAAGGCCTCTATCACCTCAATGATTGTACTCCTTGAGAAGAAGGCGATAATGACCCAGAGGAGGACCAGAATAAGGCCAGCCAATGTCCAGCGAATGATATTGGACTCGAGAAACCACGGCATCTCATGACGCCCTGACTTCTCGGCAGCAACATTCTCTGCATTCTGCTCTGGCGATGACATCGTCAAGCGAATTCAAGTTCGGGTTTCTCTTTTGTTTCTGTCGTTTTCAAGAACTATGTGCTCTCGACGAATGTCGTGTTGATGAAGCTGTCTAGAAATGCTTCGACGTCAACGGGAATCTTGTGAGGAAGGAGAATATCTTGGTCTATAAGGTATGAGAGGTACATCTCAATCCCAGTGCGATTCACGCTGTAATCGTAGATGATTCTATTGAAAGCAGTTTCAACTGCAGAAACAGCATCTTCCATCTCCAACCACTCTGCAGCGATTTGGATTGCAGCTGTGGGGTTGGCAACAATCCATTCCTCGGCACGAACATGGATATCGATGACTGTTTGAGCAATATCAGAATGAGAGGCCAGGAAGGAGTCCGAAGATGCGACAACACAACAGGGATGGCGGGGCCATATCTCGCCTGAAAGCACAAGTGGGACTGCTAGGTCATCATACTCAGCCCTCGCATTGAAGGGCTCCCAAGCGACAAACGCAGGCTCTGCCTCAGACAGTGAATTAGCCATATTGGCAGGAGATGTGGACAGTGTCGTCACATCTGAAGAGCTGAGTCCTGACTGGTTGAGAGCAAGCCGCAGAAGAAAGGCCTGAACAGTTGATGGTCCAGGGATGAAGACTGACTTGCCTGTAAGATTGGCAATGTGAGTTATCGAACCGCTATCAAAGTCAGCCTTTCTAACCATAATGGCGGATCCCTCAAGATTAGCGGCTGCGAGAACGGTCACCATTATGTCTTGGTTAATTCGCTTCGTTAGGGCCGGAGCAGCTCCAAGATAGCCCATATCTATCTCGTCTCCCAAGAAAGCATCCATTTCCAGGGCTCCATTGCCGTAGGACTTCAGCTCCACAGTTATTCCCTCCTCCTCAAACCATCCATTGACAAGAGCCACACGAAATGCAAGTTGATGAAGATCCTTCTCAAGATAGCCGATTCTCACATCGGGTCGATTTAGCGTAGTCCATGCCGCAATGATTATACCCGAAGATACGACGATTATGACAACTGCAGCAGCGAGCGCCCTGTTTCTATCCATTTCGAACTATCTCCTTTCTGGAGAGGTCGTATGGTTCATACCAGATAGACGCCGCATATGAGGATTGGGTTATGTCCACGTGCTTTCACCAAGTTGATTAGACGGCCTTGGTTAATATGTCTACTATGGCACTTCACGAACGAATTCCGGACCAGCTCAGACTCCGGGATGAAGTGATATCAGTAAGCATGGAAGATGATGTGGCGGTCTTTCCTACCGCCGACTATGTCCTGCTAGAGATATCTCACCAGGCTGGTAAGATTAACATCCCAAAGATTGCCTCAGCAATCAGAGACTTGGTGAAAGGCGACCGTAGGATGGTGGCTATAAGAGGCTATGGTTTCAGAGGAGTGGGCCTCTCCGTTCGTGTGGCTCATGAACTGAAGAAACGAGAACGACGATTTGTATATCAGATGGGGTTTGACACCTTCGAGGCTACCGATTCTGAGTCTGGTAATCTGCTCACAAGTGTGCAGATAGTAGTGATTCCCCCAGAATGACCTAGCATGTATTACAGCGCGAGCGGAAACGGTTTTCAGTCCTTTGCTCACAAACTTGGATGGTGTGGCCATGTTGAGTACCCGATGCGCGAATCATCTGCGGTTAGCCGCTGTTCTAGTATGCATGATGGTACTCCTTCTGTTTCCAAGTCCACTATTCCACGCGTCGGCCTGCGGAGCAGACCGATACGGCGATACTCAGGGAGCTCATCTAGAAGTGGTTCTCGTGACAGCTCAATACACACCACACTCCCGAATCGTTATCGAGAGTAACGAGGATCTTGCCCGCTTGGGCTTTCCAGGAGACGGTTCCTTGAACAGCCCCTACATCATCGAGGACCTCAACATAACTGATGCCGGAACTTGCATCTCGATGACTGATGTTACAGCACATGTAATCATTCGGGACTGTTTGTTTGTGTCCTCTTCGGTCTGGACTCTAGACCTCGATAGTGTGAGTAATTGTTCAATCCGCAGATGCAGGATTCAGGGTAGACAGGTTGGTATCCACTGCAGCAACGTCACGGAGGTTCAGATAAGGGATAACACCATCTTCGACCTAACTGGGATTGATGTAGGGGGAAACACCTATGATGGGGTTGGGGTATACATGACCGATAGTCATAGTTCCATCATCTCAGACAACACCATATATGCAAACAACGTGGGTCTGACATTTCACAACACCAACAATTGTCTGTGCTCTGGCAATACAATCTACGGGAATAACGGAATCGGCGCTGAGATATTGGCGGACTCGATTGACAATAGATTTGTGGCGAACGTGTTTGGATGGAACGAGCACTCACAGTATTCAGGTGATAATGCCCATGATCAAGGGGTCAACAACACTTGGTCAGAGAACTACTGGTCTGACTATTCCCCTCCTGGAGCATACTATGTGCCAGGGTCGGCAATCTCGAGGGACCTAAATCCCAGACTTCTCGTGGACAATAGCTTTCCGATACTGACCTCCAGTGAAGAAGTCATCATGGCAGAGGGCGCGAGGGTCCAGATTGTGTGGACTACATCAGACCTGTTCCCTCTCACCTACGAAATCCTCGTCAACGGAGAAACACAGACTATACGTACATGGGGCCAGTCAAACATAACGTTTGACCTGAGCCACCTTCCGGTTGGAACCCACGATGTGACTCTGATGGTTACTGATGCTGCCAGAAATGTTGCAGCGCACTACGTAGAAGTGAAT
>JBHLPB010000077.1:0-10248 GCA_048939905.1 Promethearchaeota archaeon | reverse complement strand
TCGCGCCCTTCCGGGATCTCCAGGCAGCAAGACTAGTTCCGGCATCTCCCCGGGCGCAATGGCTATGTGATACTCGCGATCGTCTTCCATCCCTATGCCAACCCAGAGGCGCCCCGCGAAGGCACAAGAAAAGCATTTCGCTCGTCTGTGTGAAACGGAAGTTGAGGGATATCCTTAAAAGATTCAAGCGGAGGGCGTGGTTGAGTGGCGTTCATGAGCGAAGAACCGACAGAGCTTCAACGAAGAATCCTCTCTCTTATTCTTGAGAACAGTCACAGAGCGTCTGCAATCACTAGGACATTGAAGCGCAATAACGTCGAATGTAATCAGAATGATGTTGTCATGGCCCTAAATGACTTGGAGAAGCGAGGGTTCGTTGACAGAGTCGGCGCCAAGTCTTGGACTGCAAGACCAAAGGCTCATGACCTCGTCGATTGAACCAAGGTTCCACCTAGAGTATTTTGACGAGCGTATCAACCACGTTGTAGGTCAGTTCTGGTGCGGTGTCACAGAAGACACCCGTTCTCACTGTATTCGTTGTCACAATCTTCCTCTGACTCTTATCCAGAAGTGCTTCTAGCAGTTCTTCACCCTTTTCTATCAGGGGGAGAACGTGCGCCACGGCCATTCCAACCTTGGTTGCGCCCAAAGCTTCGAGACGTTCAGCGGCCTTCAACAGAGTGCTGCCGCTCTTGGTGAGGTCGTCAATAACAATGACTTCCTTGCCCTTGACATCCACTTCACCGTGCAATTCGACACAGTAGGAATTCGTGCGGTTTTTCCCAAAACCTGCAGTGTCGTACCTCTCAGTTGCGCCTTCGTCAGGGGTGACCACTAGACAGTCTTTGAATCCAAACTGCTTTCTCCCGAATTCGATCAAATCTGGTATGATGTCTATCTCCTCGTAGACCCCCTTCTCGGTTAGGTCCTTCACCCATGGCAAGCTACTTGGTGCATGTGGGTTTACGACCCATATCTTCTGGCAGCCCTCAGCAATCTTCTGGGTAGCCCATCTTCCGGAAAGGGCCTCTCCTGTCTTGAAGATTCTGTCCTGCAGCGCAAAGGGCTGAAATGTCAGCACCACTTCAACTCTTGAAGGTGGCGGGATGGGTGCTTCATCATACTGTTTGTGTCCTACCTTGTCCACTTCTACAGGGTTCTTCAGGATGTCAAGAATTAGCAGCAACTCGATGACGCGGTCGGCTGTTGTGTATCGCTCGGTTTCCGCAGGTCCTGCCCCCGTACAACTCTGAATGACCACTACCTTCCGATCGGACAACTTCGCAACATTGCTGAGTCGCGCATAGAGGTCCGCATTTGGGAACAAGCGTCTTCCATCATAGTTCAGGTTCGATGTGAACACTCGGTAGCCGAGATCCTCGAACCGGTCCTTGAGATGTTCTGCACCGCTCGCAAGCACTACATCGTACTCTTTCATTCCGGACCGCCAAGTTCGGGCGACAACACTTCCTTAAAGAGACTTTCCCTAGCTACGTTACATCCGGACGGTCTTGACCAATGAAGCGACTGCGGGACCTAAGGTCATATCCGGTCGTCGCAGGGCTGCTTAGGCGAACGAACATTATCTGCACAATTGGCATTTTCGGGTATAGTAGCACCGGGCTCAGATTCTCGCAGTAGATCTCCAGCGTCAGTTTTCCCGGCTTCTCTGTACCGGTTCCCGGATTGACTAGACCAGCAGCATGCACAATGATTCCTAGGCGTGCAATGCTAGACTTGCCTTCCAGAAGCGCTGCATATTCTGAGCTGAGTCTGATCCTTTCCATTGTTTGGGCAAGTATGAACTGTCCGGGAAGAATCATGAAGGGTTCTCCCAGAGTGTCAACAAGCTTTGTGTCTTTGTCCAGAGCATTTTCTGAACGAACATCAACAGGAGACCCTGGATTGTATATTCTAAACACACTGTCCAGTTTCAGGTCTATGCTGCACGGTCCAAGTGAGTCTGGGTCGAACGGGTCAATGCTAATTGCTCCCGCCTTCATCGCCTTGTCGATGTCTACGTCGGACAACATCATTTGATGAATCACCTGATTTCGCTGTAGAGGCACCGTAACATCATACACACAACCTAAAATGGTTGTCACTCTAGAGTATCCTGATTTGTACAGGTATGTGTTGCAATTGAGTCTTACCGCCAGAGACCTTCTGCAGAAGATCGCAAAGGACGCCGGTCTGAGCTACGACAATGTGGCCAATCGAATCAACGAAGCCATGAGTGAAGGTGAAGGACTCATCGAAGCTGTCGAGGCTCTTGCGAAAGAGAACAACCTGAATCCCAAGAAGTATCAGATTGATGCCGCCAAGATTGTGGAGGAAATATCCAACATCCTCCAGGAGGACTACACGCAGACCTTGATGATGTCCGCCGTCCTTGGTCAGATGGTCGAGGCCAAGGGGCGAGACAGATTCCCGGTTCCTGCATTCTTTGTGTTCTTAGAGCTTCTTGCACAAGCCCATCAGGCGCCCATTGATACGAAATCCGAAACTTCGCAAGAGATTGAGGAAGTCACCACGAGGGTCATCGAACTCACAACCACTCTGGTATCCGTGATTTGCGAGTGGTCCAAAGAAGGAGTCATAGGGGTGGCTGAAGAGTGCCCAGAAACTCTGAAGGACCTCGCCCGTATAGTGTTCAGGAAGACGAAGTTGCTACAGTCGGGCCTTTGGACCTGCATATCGTGTGGAAAGATTGTGAACGTGAAGACAACCCGAGCTCTGATGTGTCAAGAATGCGATGGCGAACTACGAAGTAAACCACTCTCCTCCGATGACTTGGTGAGGTGGGAGAGGGATCGTACTGGCTTCGGACGGGCTAGAAGGTCGAATCATCCAGAGTAGACTCACTACGATTTGAGATCCAGCCCAGCCTCAAGAAGACGCAGAGCACGTTCGACCTCTCCGACGCAGACCGCCTTGTCGTCTATCTGAAGCAGAACCTCCTTTTCTGTGGACTCTTCCAAGAATATCACAACTGGGTCTAGCTCAGCGACAGGACCCACACTCAGGAGTGGGGCGATTAGACCGTCGTAGAAGTCAGACCTTCCCAGCTTCACTTCCATCTTGCTGAGTAGACTCTCGCCCTTGGAAGAAGTGGCTTGGCCACAGGTTGGTCCATCGTGGGTCATGAGTGCAATTAATGCCTGAGTGGGGACATTTCCCTGCAAGTAGAATAGGAGGTCCGGAACCCACTCGTATTCACGGATTATGACATCACCAAATAGGAGCATGAGATCGCTGGACACCATACCCTGCACAGGGATAACGGGCGGCTTGACGTCGGCTGGGTATCTGTTCCATACGGCGAATGAAGGCGAATTGAAGACGAGAATAGTGTCGAATGTGTTTCTCTCGTAGATATGTCTGCACAGCATCTGCCCCAGTGGATTGAGGCCGAGAATAACTGAGAACTTGTGGGTAATGCTCCCTTTCTTGTAGACCTCCAGAATGGGAGAAATCCACTCTTGTTCGAAGTCCGACATGACTACTCGTTCCTCATACCTATCTGCTGATGGCTAGTCCTTCTTCTCCTTTCAGTGTCAACGATATAGGTGATTCGCTTCGTCACTGATAAAGTCTGAGCCTTGAGTGTCCGACCGATGAATTCAAAAGCGGAACGTCTCACGCGCCGAACCGTCAAGAGTGCATGTAGCGAATGCCTCTTGAGGTGATATTATGCCCGGAGAAGATGAAGTTACACTCAACCCGTTTGAGATTGCGAAGAAACAGATTGACATTGTTTCGAAGCATCTAGACCTTGATCCTGACATCTTGGAGGTTCTGAAACATCCGAAGCGAGTTCTTGAAGTGGCCATCCCTGTGCGTATGGACAACGGCAGGATTCACGTGTTCACAGGTTATAGAGTCCAACACAACGAAGCCCGCGGACCTTTCAAAGGAGGTATAAGATACCACCCCCAGGTGGACTTGGACGAAGTCAAGGCTCTGGCAACGTGGATGTCAATGAAGACAGCGGTTGTCGATATTCCATACGGTGGAGCAAAAGGAGGGATAATCTGCAACCCCAAGGAGATGAGCCAGAATGAGATTGAGCACTTGACTCGGCGGTTCACCTCGGAGATATCTCTGATTATCGGACCTTACCAGGATGTACCTGCTCCTGACGTCAACACGAACCCACAAGTGATGGCATGGCTGATGGACACATATAGCATGAATAAAGGGTATGCTGTTCCTGAGGTTGTTACCGGCAAGCCAATCGAAGTCGGAGGTTCGTTAGGCAGGAATGAAGCGACCTCCAGGGGTGCTGTCATCTGTGTGAGAGAAGCCGCGAAGGTGATTGGACTGGACCTCAAGGATGCCACTGTTGCGATTACAGGCTACGGAAATGTTGGCTACAATGCAGCATGGTTGATGGAGGAGTTGGGTGCAAAGGTTGTTGCCGTGAGCGATTCTAGGGGTGCGATCTATGCCCCCGACGGACTCGATGCTAAGAGTGTCAACCAACATAAGAAGAAGACACGTAGCGTCAAGGACTACCCCGGAGCCAAGAACATCAGCCAAGAGGAGGTAATCGGCCTGGATGTTGATATCCTCATCCCAGCAGCATTGGAGAATGAAATCACTGCAAACAACGCAAATGATGTAAAGGCCAAGATTATCTCTGAGGGCGCCAACGGCCCCACAACCCCTGAGGCGGATGAGATTCTCTTCAAGAAGGGTGTCTTCTTGGTTCCTGATATCCTCGCCAACGCTGGAGGCGTTACAGTGTCATACTACGAATGGCTCCAGAACCTGACCAGAGAGTATTGGACTGAGGATGATGTCAACAGCAAGCTCGAAGAGCGCATTGTGAAGGCCTTCCAAGACGTTCACGAGATTGCCAAGGAGAAGAAGATTCACATGAGGACTGCAGCCTACGTACTGGCTGTAGGTCGGATTGCCGCAGCACACAAGCTTAGAGGCCTATATCCTTAGACGCACTGAGGCTGGCTATCCAGCCTCCTTCCCATTTTTCCTCAGTATCATAGGCAGGTTTCCGATCTAGTCGTAGGCAAGGTGAAGAAAATTGAGGAGTCCGGGGACTTGAATCCCCAGAACTCTGCTGCAATCTACCAGTCCAGAAGTATCTTCTCCATTTCCTCTGCCTGGTATCGATGAGCCATTGGAATTCCAGTGACCTCTTCAGCTAGAGGAGTGAGCGAACACACATCATCTCTGTCCAGGAGGTCGAGCTTCCACTTCCTGTTTCCTGCGAGCAATTGCTGAAGTCCTGAGCCGATGCGTTCATGGTAGTACGAGAAGACACCAATGGCACCCTTTGGTATATCCTTGTACTTGTCGCCCCACTTATCCTTCAGCTTCGGTGAAGACACCATGTATTTCTCGGGATCATCGCCATACATCTTCACGAAGGGCTTTGGGAGCTTACCCTCCTTCGCCAACTCGGCATAGTAGTCTCCTTTGAAAGCTGCTGTGATTGGTGAACGAGCCATAGCAACGGCTTTGACAAGAGGTCCCTTGCCATCCAGGTTAGACATGGCAATCGCCTTGAATATCGCAGTTTCCTCGATCATTCCTCCGGCAATGGAAAGAGTTGGAACATGCTTTCCTTTCTTCTTCAGGATCCGAGCACAATTGAGTATCTGCGTGTAGAGGTAGACTGTTGGTGTACTTGCCTCATTCATCATTGGAACTGGTGACATGCCTGTACCTCCTCCAGCTCCGTCAAATGTCAGATGCTCAACTTTGGCTCCAGAAGCTACCTTGAAGGTGAATGCAACATCAACTGGTCTATAGGCGCCAGTCTTCATGAAGACCTTCTTGGCACCGTTGTCTCGCAGCCAGGCGATGTCTTCCATCATCCCATCATACTCAGGCATGCCGACCCGGCTATGGCGCTCAAAGCTCTTGAACACCCCGTCCTTGAACGCTTGGGCGATGACTGGATCATCCGGATCAGGTATCACTACATACCCTCGGCTCTTTAGCAGCCTAGCCCGTTCCAGACTGTGGAGCCTCACCTCTCCGCCAATTGCCTTTGCTCCTTGTCCCCATTTTCTCTCTATGACGTTGACTTCGAGGTCGTTTATCACGTATAGGTCGACACCAAGTCGCTGGTCTTCAACATTGGTTTGTACAACAATATCCCCATACTTACCGTCCCACCAATCTCGGTATGCCTTTATTCTGAACTCCATGTCTGGCGAAAGCTCGATCTTCTTCTCGCCTTTCACTTCTTTGAACTTGGAATCTGGGTCCATACCACAGACATTCTCTCCGACAACTTGAACTACGCCTGAGAGTGCTGCGCCTCCGGCGATACTCCCCCAATTGCGCTTTGCCACTGCTGTCGACCCAAGTCCTGCAGTGAACACAGGGACCTTCATTGGGACACCACCAATGTCAGTCGTCACATCGACATTTGGGAAAATCGCCTTGTCAGAATCAGCCTCGATTCCATAAGCGCCTTGAAGCTGCACCATGAGCTGGAAGTCTTCCCAGCCAAGTCCGTAGTACTTATTGCCTGAGGAAGTACTAGCACCGAACTCTTCTGGTTCTGGGTATAGTACCTCTTTGCCACGGAAGGCGGACTTGCTGATCTCACACAGTACAGTGCATGACCTTATGCATGCCGCGCACATTCCAGACTGAGGATTGACATCAGACTGACGAGTCCTGGTTCCTGAGGACCCTCGCTTGTTTGCTAATCCTGGATTTGGGATTCCTACTGTTGTCATACTAACACACCTCGCCTTGAATACTCAAGGCCCTGTGAATTCCGACCACCTTTCAACCTGTACTTAAGTCTAATCCCCGATTGATTGTGTCAATGAGAGTCATTTCAACTCCGACAATCCGGTGCAATCCGTTTCTAGGATTGTGCTTCAGGATGTCAACCGCTATTTCCTGATTATCTCGAGCAACTCGGCGAGTCGACGCTTCACATCTGATTCCACAACCGCCAACTCAGCCAACTGACCAATCTGGTCTACGCGTTCACTTCGAAAAGCTTCATCCGAGATTCTACCTTGGCGTCTCTGTAGCTCAAGTCTATCCATCTCCGCGCTGATTTCCTTGCGCCTATGGTCCACCAGCTCGAACCCCTGTTTAAGCGACATCCACTCAATCATCGCATTGCTCTTCTCTTGCTCGAGTCTTTCTCGTCTGAGTCTCTCCTCTTCTTGCTGTCTTAGCTGTCTGTTGGCCGCACGAATCTCCCTCTGAATCTCGTAGAGCCTTCCCTCAACTTCTCTTTTCACTTGCACCATCTGAGTTGAAATCTTCCATTTCTCGTGATACTGAGCCATGTGTTCATGTTCTTTGATTTCCCCTCTCTCTAATCTGTGGTCAATCTCTGTCAACTCCGCCTTGACCTGATTAAGCTGCTCCTTCAATTCCTCGTAGGACTTCCTCAAGGAAACCCATTCAACGCTATACTGTGACAAGACTTCCTTTGGATCAAGGTAGTAGTCATCCCTTGTACTACCCTCATGATGGCTCATTGACGGACTCTCCAGATGTAATGCCTATTTCACTTTCACTCGACCTTAAGGTGTTTTCTAACCCTCGATGTTTGATCGTCATGCGGGATTGCTACTCTGACTCCCTAGCCTCACGTTCAGGTTCGGTTTCTGGAGGAGTTTCTGTATCCAGATAGTCCCAAGTGGGTGGGGGTTCAAGAGGCTCCTCCACGGAGGGTTCTGGCTCGGTTTCGGGTAGCAGAGGTTCCTCCTCCTCTTCTTCTCCCTCTTCCTCCTCTTCGCCTTCAGCTTCATCAACGGCCTCCTCCAGCTCTTTGACTGCAGAGGAAATGGCCTTCAGTTTCCCAGTTTCCAGCTTCTCAAGCAGCTGGTAGAACATCCGTTCAACGACTTTGGCACTTCCCTTTGCCTCAAACTCAAGCTCTCCAAGTTCAAACTCAAGTTCTGTGTAGTCGTCTCTCTTCTTACGTTTCTTTGGCTTCTTGGCTTCTTTCTCTTCCTTCTCTTCCTCGGCCATCGGACGCACCCAGTGGAGAATCAGGAGATTCGCTAATAAACTATTCACAGAACTGTAGCTCCGACCTATCAGCTTAAGAGGAGGTGCGCACATCGCACTCCACGGTTGTGAGCGGAGATGAAGATTCAGTCTAATCTCCTTCCTGAGAAGTCCCGCAAACAGAAACCCACTGATGTTCTAAAGCTCTCTTTTGGAACAGTGTTCACTGACCACATGTTCCTGATGGACTATAGGAACGGCAAATGGTTAGAACCAAGAGTGGTGCCCTATGGACCCCTATCTATTGACCCAGCAGCACTGGTGCTTCATTATGGCCAAGGAATCTTTGAGGGACTGAAGGCATACAGAAGAGGTGAAAGGGTGCTCCTCTTCAGACCGGACAAGAACATCGAGCGGCTAAACAAGTCCGCCATCCGAATGGTGATGCCTGCACTCGATCCGGTCTTCGCCCTTGAATCATTGATGAACCTCATCAGGATTGAGCGTGACTGGGTTCCTCAGGTCGCTGGGAGTTCCCTCTACATTCGTCCTACACTAATCGGAACTGAGCCGAAGCTCGGTGTGAAGGCATCAAATGAATACCTCTACTATATCATACTCAGTCCTGTAGGTCCATACTTCCCTAGTGGGTTCGGCCCCGTCAAAATCATGGTGGCAGATAGACACGTGAGAGCGGCTGAGGGTGGAGTTGGAGAAGCGAAGACAATGGGCAACTATGCTGCAGGTTTGCTTGCCGGAAAAGAGGCGGTCGAGGTGGGATGCACACAGGTTCTCTGGCTGGATGCGCATGAGCGGAGATACCTCGAGGAAGTGGGCACAATGAACATCGCAGTGAAATTCGATGATGAAGTGTCTACGCCTCCACTCTCAGGAACCATTCTTTCGGGGATTACACGTGATTCAGTACTCCGCATTCTACGAGATTGGGGTCTGCAAGTGAACGAGCGCAGAATCTCCATTGACGAAGTAATCGAGGGGCTTGGAATAGGCAAAGTCGAGGAGATCTTCGGGTGTGGGACTGCCGCAATAATCGCACCAGTCGGGTCACTATACTACAAAGGAGTCGCTCACACTGTAGGCGATGGCAATACCGGACCACTGACTCAAAGACTGTACGACGAACTCATAGGAATTCAGAGCGGTGAGCGAGAGGACAAGTACGAATGGGTAGTTGAAGTCAAGTAGGACCCACAACTTGGGGATTCAGTAATCTTTTTCCGTTCTGCATGTAATGAGAATTCCCGCGAGTTGGACTCCTTGACATCACAGCTAACAGTTGACTTCACCAAATGCACTGGTTGCAGAATCTGTGAACTTGCATGCACTGCAAAGCAAGAAGGCAAGTTCCAACCAAGCCTAGCAAGGCTGAAGATAATCAAGTATGACGATTTGGGTGTTGACATACCCAACGTATGCGGTCCCTGCGAAACGGCACCATGTGTTGATGTCTGCCCCGTTTATGCCATTCGGAGAGACCCGGTTTCAAAGATGACATATCTCGATTCGGACAAATG
This sequence comes from Promethearchaeota archaeon, assembly GCA_048939905.1. Lineage (GTDB taxonomy): Archaea > Asgardarchaeota > Thorarchaeia > Thorarchaeales > Thorarchaeaceae > SMTZ1-83. The sequence continues at coordinate 754 of JBHLPB010000077.1, read as the reverse complement.
TATTCTCTGCAAGAGCTGTGCTGGAGCTTGTGTGAATGGGGTGATTCTGCTAGATACCGAACGCATGAGGATTCTCAAATGCGACCATTGCGGAGGCGACCCCGAGTGCGCTAAGATCTGCCCTACTGGAGCCATCAAGTATGGACCACCACATGTTTCCGAAATCGTAGACCGTCATGGAAAGATAACGAGCTATCTGAAGGAGATTCGTAGACTGGCAGAGGCACAGGAATCTGGCGGAGAGAGCTGACATGATATATGGCGGCTACAAAGGACGCATTCTTCGTGTCAAACTGAACGAGGGCGACTTCAAGATCGACAAAGTGCCAGATGACTGGATTAGGGACTACATAGGAGGTGATGGATTCGCAGCTCGCCTCCTCTATGAGGAGGTTCCAGGGGGTATCGATGCTCTTAGTCCTGATAACAAGCTGCTAGTTGCCACGGGACCAATAACGGGGACGATGTGGCCGATGTCTGGTCGGACCGTATTCGTGTCGAAGGCAGCACTGACAGGAATCTGGGGAGAGTCACACGTTGGAGGGTTCTTAGGTCCGGAGCTGAAGTATGCTGGTTACGATATGCTGGTTGTTGAGGGGGCCTCCGAAACACCAGTGTACATTTCGATTGAGAACGATGATGTTCAACTTGTTGATGCTCGCGACCTTTGGGGAATGAAGACCAACGCAGTAAGTGCTGCCATAGCCAAGAGCCATAATGACCCGGATGTCCAAGTGGCTGCCATAGGCCCCTC
>JBHLPB010000281.1:0-2575 GCA_048939905.1 Promethearchaeota archaeon | reverse complement strand
GGTCTTGGTAGGCTTGATGTTCTCTCTCCGGGTGACCTCGGTGTGCGAAAAGGAGTCATGAAGCTCTACGGCCTTGACGAACTACCTACACCGGGCGAAGTCAAGAAGATTGCAGAGAAGTGGCACCCCCTGGAAACCGTGGGCACATGCCTTGCTTGGAGTGTCTTGCGAGAGGATTGAACCCAAAGAAATCCCTGGTACAGCCATATTATAAGATGCCGTGCCCGATGGCAGGCGTCGATTATTCCAGGTGTGTTTCCATGACTGATAATACAAGTGCAAGCTTGCGAATATCTGCTGTCTTTGTCCTAATCGGATTTCTGATGACACTGGGATTGGTGGCCGTGACTCTACTAAGTGGAGGTGGAGCCCAACTCCATGAGGCGGTAGATCCTCAGACAATAATCAACGAGTTGAGCGCAGCATCCCCCGCAGACCTGAACATTCGGCTGGCTGGTCTGGTCTTCGACATGTTCTTCATCGTGGGGTACATCGCGATCTTCTACGGTCTGTTCGTACTAACGAAGTCAAGTGCGCCTTTCTTCCCAAAGCTGGCCTTCGCTATAGGGCTCACTACTGGCCTCTGTGACCTCGTCGAGAATGCCATCCAGCTGGCTCTGTTTACAGGCGTTCCTGCTGGCTGGACACCAGACGGTTTCTACTTTGCATCTCTCTGGACGTTCACATTTGTGAAGGACATGGCAAGCTACACTGCAGGAATGATATTCATTGTATTGCTCATTCTTAGCTTGGGAACTCCAGCTGAATTCAGACTTGGCAAGTCGGTCTTGGTTGTATTGCTGGGCTTCTACGTAGTCCTAGGGTCACTTGCCATAATTGACAGCTCGTTCCTGTTGTACAGGAGCCTTAGTTTCATGTTCGATATGCTACTAGGAGGGGTTCTCTTCTATCGCATGTCCCTTGGAATTCAAGGTTAACTGTGTTGAGATGATGAAAAGCAAAGAGAAGAGATGATGATGCAGATGACGAATAGTAGGAAGAGGCGGTCCTCAACATTGTGCGTTCAGGGTCGGCACGTGCAGAAGGTCGGACCTGCAGTTGTACCTGTTGTTCAAACCTCTACATTTGTGTTCGAAGACCAGGAACAGATGCTCGACGCAATCACGGGAAAGTCAGGAAACGACGTATACACCCGGTGGAGCAATCCGACAACACGGAATGTGGAGGAGAAGATAAGCGCCCTAGAAGGAGCTGAAGACTCCCTAGTGCTATCTTCAGGCATGGCTGCGATAACAACCGCCGTTATGGGCTTGGTCAAGGGAGGCGAACGCATCCTATCAAGTGAGTCCATCTATGGAGGGACTGTTCACCTCTTCGAAGATGTCCTACCACAGAACGGAATTGAGGTTGACATGGTCGAGTCTACAGAGTTTGCAGACCATCTGTCAGATTCACAGGGAAAGTACAGACTCTGCTTCTTCGAAACACCGACAAACCCGACTCTACGGATTCTGGACATCAAGAAGGTCGCAGAGGTTGCTCGTTCTGTGGGCACTGTGAGTATGATTGACAGCACTTTTGCTACTCCCATCAACCAACAACCGCACGAACTTGGTGTCGATATCGTCATGCACAGTGCAACCAAGTACTTGGGAGGTCACAGTGATATCATAGCCGGCACGCTCTCAGGGACCAATGACATAATAGAGAAAGTCCGGACTGCGGCCAAGTTGCTTGGAGGGACAATCGACCCATTCGCCTCTTTCCTGCTGGATCGAGGTATCAAGACTCTGGCATTGAGGATGGCTCAACACAACTCCAGTGCCCTTCACCTTGCCAAGACCCTATCAAAGGACTCGCGGGTACGACGAGTTCACTATCCTGGGCTCTCCAGTCACCCAAATCATGATATCGCGCGCAAGCAGATGAGTGGATTTGGTGGGATGCTATCCATAGAACTGGAATGCGATCTTGCAGCCACACGCACATTCGTCGACTCTCTAGAGGTCTTCTTGAACGCGGTTTCCCTTGGTGGTGTTGAGAGCCTCGCGAGTATACCGGTATTGACGACTCACTACGGTATCGATGCTGATCTTCTGGCTGAAGGCGGCATCTCCGAGTCAACTGTCCGCCTGTCGGTAGGCATCGAAGACACAGAGGACCTGCTGGCTGATCTCCAACAGGGAATCGACACGGCCTGTGGTGAGGCCTGATTTCAACAGGTCCAATCTCAGAGTGGCGTCAGCCGCTCATACTTGTGCTTGAAGGACTCTCGAAGGTGCGCCTTCCTCTTTTCTGGCAGGAACGACACCTCAACGCTGTTGAGAGAGATCTGGAAGAGTTCGTCCAGGGAGAAGTCAAGATGTCTATTTAACTGAATGAACTCGTTGTTGAGGTCTGTATGGAAGAATGAGGGATCATCGCTGTTGACAGTGACGAGAAGTCCAAAGTCGAAGAACTCCCTTATTGGATGAGATGCCATGTCTGATACCACCCCTGTTCTGACGTTGCTGACAGGGCACATCTCTATTGCGACTTGCGTGGTCTTCAGGTGATGCATCAGCTCTGGGTCTTCTCTGGCTGTCACGCCATGACCAATTCTCTCGACATTGAG
>JBHLPB010000076.1:0-10332 GCA_048939905.1 Promethearchaeota archaeon | reverse complement strand
CTTACGACAGAGGTCTATGATACCGGCGCACAAGAGGATGCGTGTCGTCTTGTTCATTTCGTAACCAAGAATCCATCTAATCATCCAGTATTGACAAACGGCATGGCTGAATACACGGAGTAGAAGGTCCAGCACACCGCGTAAACTCAGGACCAATAATCGAGCGTCCCTAGATGTCGTTCCCTAAATCCTCTTAACTATGTCAGCAACACGGTCACGATGATAACTGCGAGCACACAGACGATTATCGCGATTAGTTTCCTTCTGTCATTCAATAGCGGCCACTCTATCCATACGAATGCGTATTCTCCTTCTCGATTACTATAAGCTCTCATCTCAGCGCAATCCAACAAGACTTCTAACAGTTTGAGCAAAAGCGGTTTCTGGTCTACCTGCTGGTATAGACCTCTCCATAGTCCGCCCGTATGGTCTTCTTGTCGATTTTTCCGACACTTGTCTTGGGGATGGTCGTCACAAACAGGACCTCGTCCGGAAGTTGCCATTTGGCGAATCTCTTTGCTATATGGTCCAAGATTCCTCTCTTGTCTACCTTTGATTTGAACTCATCTCGCAGAACCACCAGAGCTAGTGGCCTCTCTTGCCACTTCTCATGAGCTACACCCACAACCGCCGCCTCAAGAACTCCTGGATGGCAGACTATCTCGTTCTCCATGTCGACGGAAGATATCCATTCTCCTCCACTCTTTATCACGTCCTTCAGTCGATCCGTGATTTTTAGGTAGCCCTCTGGATCAATGGACCCTACATCTCCGGTCTTGAAGTACCCATCTCTGGTGAACTGGGCCTCGGAATCTGGAGCGTCATGATACTTCCCTAGCACCCACGGACCTCGGACCAGAATCTCTCCAACCGTTTCTCCGTCGTGGGGGAGTTCCTTGCCCTCAGAATCCACAATCTTCACATCGAGTCCCACTACGATGAATCCCTGCTTTCTTTTCAGGTCCCACAGTTCGTCCTCGGAGAGATCCTTGTCTAGCCAGGGCTTTGATTGGTTGATGGTTACAATGGCTTGAGCTTCGGTGGACCCATAGGTATGGATGACCTCCGCCCTGGTTGCATCCCAGTAGCCTTTGATCATTGCCAGAGGTGGCTCTGAGCCTCCTGTCATAATGCGTGTTCTGGATAGGTCGGGATAAGGATCCATCTTTAGGAAGTGGTCAAGCATGATCCTCAAGATAGAGGGTACACCACAGGTTAGTGTTACCTCTTCTCGCACTACGATGTCGGCGATTTCATGCATGTCCTCCAAACCGTACTTCCCCGGAAACACCAGCTTGGCACCTGCCATGGTGGCCGCATAGGGAGTGCCCCATCCTAGGACATGAAACATGGGAACAATCTGGAGAACACAGTCTTTCACGGATATCATGGCATTGAGAGCATACATCTGGGCTTGCAAGTAAACATCGCGATGGGAGTAGTAGACACCCTTGGGTCTTCCCGTCGTACCAGTAGAGTAGCAGGCACTAGAAGCGCTGGTCTCGTCCAAGTTGGGCCACTTGTATTCGGGAGCCGCTCCGCTCAAGCAATCTTCATAGCTGTAGATTGGTTCCAGTTTCGTTTTCACATCACTGATTTCTCTATCCGTGATGACCACGAAGCCTTGGACGGTTTCGCACAGGGGTGCAATAGCTTCAGCGATAGAAAGCAGGTCTTCATCCACAATGATGAGTTTTATTCCAGCATGATTGGCAACATAGCTCAGTTCTTGTGGAGCTAAGCGCAGATTAAGCAGAACCATAACGGCTCCCATCCCTGGAATGCCGAAGTATGTTTCGTGGTTCCTGTAGGAATTCCATGCCAAGACTCCAACCCTATCCCCTACCACAACTCCTAGAGATTCGAGGGAGTTTGCTAAACGTTGTACTCGTTCGTAAGCGTCCCCGTAAGTGTAGCGAAACATGGTCCCGTCCTGTTTTCTGCTGACGATTTCCTGCCTACCGAAGTTCCTTGCTGCGTGTTTGAAGATGTTGACAGTGCTCAACTGGGAGGTACTTTGCGACGTTGCAGGAAACCCCTTGATGATGTCCATGGTCTTACTCCTCTCTTAGTAGACACCGGCAGCTGTGCTCACAGTGACGACCCACTTCTACTGGTTAAATGATTGGGTGTTTCTGACCGTGCTGGTTGAAACGGCTGATAGGAGATGAAATTGCGGGGTCGACTTTGCGGCCCTTTTTTCCATAGGTGGTTTTTGGATGACCCTGCCCTCCCACTTGCATTGTATGAGGCTCGTTTCGTGCTTTGATAGAATCCATGATGGCATGAAGTACGGTGTCTGTGTGGTTTCGGTCATCACCTGAACTACCTTCTCCAGGCGAGCTTTGCATACATAGTCAGCCCCACAGTGAATAGCACCAAAGACAGCCCCACTAGCAAGCCAAGATCAAGGAAGTTCCAGGGATTGTACCCGATATACTCCATCCCTAGGGCGAGTGTAGCTATCATGCCATTGCCTGACGATATCGGATTGATGCGCGCCAGAGGTTTGAGTAAATCTGGCAGGCTCCCATACGGGATTGCCACACCAATGAAGTAGTTGACCAGTACAATTGCTACTCCAACATGAGCTGCAGCTGATTCACTTCTCACAACACATGCTAGAATCATACCGATGCCAACTGCTGCAACAGCAACTATGAACCCAATACCCAGGGCCAATACAATGTCTAGCCACGATAATGCTAGCTCGGCACCATAGATGAGTCCCAGAGCCATCAGAAGCATGCTGCCTATTGCTGAGAAGATCATGACCGCCATAACACGGCCAAGACTCTCATACCAAGGACTGATGGGCATGGAGGAGAGTTTGGAGTAGAGGTCATGGTCTCTGTCCGATGCTATGGAACCAGCCAGATTGCTCACACCAATACTCGCGATGAGGAGGATTATCATTGCAATGACCAAGTATCCTTTCAGAGCCGGCATAATCTCGCCGGGAACGTCGCTAAACATCACCTGAGGAAGAAGCAGAAGAAAGATTGCTGGAATGAACACTGATGAGCCAAAGATTGCTTTGTCGCGAAGAAAGATTCTCATTGACCTCGCCATGGAGGCCATGACTTGATTCGTCTTGCTCATTGAGCCTCACCTCTTATGGAGAAGTCTGTGAGTTGATGAAAGACGTCTTCCAGACTGGGCGCGTGGGTGTCAACACTGTGCATATGGTAGCCAGATTTCGAGAGTGCATTCGCAATCTGTGGAATGAGTTTCATCGGGTTGTCAGAGGCTATTCTGAAACCGTCATCACATTCTTTCACAATGCAACCTTCATCCAGAGACGCAAGAAGTATCATCAAGTCCTTTGTTCTAGGAGTCGCGTCGACAACAATGGTGCTTGTTAGCCCACTCATGGCCTTTAGATCGTCAGGTGTTCCCTCAACCACTATTTCTCCGTCTACCATGAAACCGACGTGCGAGGCTGCATCTGCGTCTTCGCCAATGTGAGTGACCAATAAGATGGCGGTTCCTTGATCGTTGATTTCACTCAGAAGGTTGAGGAAGTCCTTTCTTGCACCGGGGTCAAGTCCGGTAGTTGGCTCATCAAGGAGCAACACCTTCACGTCACCGAGCAGTGCAGTGGCCACCTCCAGTTTCTTTCTCATGCCGCCACTGTACTCTGCGACCCTCCTGTTGGCATGTTCAGCCAGTTGCATCATCTTCAGCAAATCTGCAATCCTTCTCTTGGATTCGGACTTGTTCAGTCCCAGGAGTCCAGCAAAATACTCAAGGTTCTCTCTGCCAGTCAAGAAGGCCGAACAGAAGTTCTCCTGTGGTACATAACCGATGTAGCTCTTCGCCTGTTCACTCTCCCTAAAGACGTCTCGACTGAGAATCTCAATGCGCCCTGAGTCAGCAGGACTGGTCCCAGCTACTATGGAGAGGAGTGTACTCTTTCCAGATCCATTGGGTCCCATCAGAACGTAGAACTCATCCATCCTGATTTGAAGGCGGACCTCCTTGAGCACCTGAGTTCCATTGTAGCCCTTACAGACGTCTTCTATCTTCACTGCGATTGCTTCTGTCATGTGAATACCTAAGATTCATGTGTAAATAAGGAGAGAACAAGTTCTGCGATACAGAAGAGTGCGACCACTTAATCCTCAATGATGCCTAGTTTCTGCGTAGCAAACAAAGGAAGTGAACGATGATGGAGGCGCTCGACAGGGTCCTTGAGGCCCTTGATGTTGTTGAGAGGTATGAGGACTATCTCTTTAGGAGAGCGTGGGGAAGATCCCTGATTGCAATTGGCACGCTCTTTCCTCTGGGAATGGTCATCATCACGAATGCGGATATTCTCGCCTACTTAACGGGGATAGACGCAAACCTTGTGAGGCTTGTTGCGTATGCAATGACCATTGTCCTCTGCTGGGGTCTTGTGAGCTATACCTTCTTTGGAGCTTGGAGAACTATAAGGAAAGAATCCGACCGAAGAGAGGGCAGCAGCCTACATGGGGTATTGATTGCCTTGGTATGGTTTGCGTCTTTCTCGCTAACCAGCCTTGCTCCCGAACAGTTGACTCTGGTTTCATTGCTTTGGGCTTCTAGCCTGGCGTGCTTTCTCTCTTTCGTGATTCTCAGATTGACTCATACCCATGACCCAGAGAGAGTCATACTGTATCTCGCTGTGCTGCTTGGACTCGCTTCAATCCTAGTTCTGGCAATCGAGGATGTCACAATCTCGGGAGCTACAGCTCTTCTAGCTTTTTCTATCTGTTTCATCGTGGCTGGGTTTATCATGCACAGACAAGCTGCTGAAGCACTGCGAGTTTCCCGATAGCAAGATTCCATGGTGGGAAGCCTCCTGAAAGACCCCTTGAACTTGTCCAAGGAAGAACGAGTCTTTCAGTCGCAGCCACGTTTCTCTATTGTGTACCTTCTCTTTCTTAAGAGGCGCATTGGTTTCATCCAACTAAAAGATCTCCTTGGCCTCACGCCTGGAAACCTCGACCATCACCTGAGAAAACTGGAGGAGGCGGGTCTGACTAGAAACCGTAGAGTGCTGTCATGGCGTCCGCTGGTAGTAGTCGAGATTACACAGGAGGGGATTGAGGTCTTTCGGAACTACGTCGTCAGACTGAAGTCTCTTCTTGAAGGAATACCTGACAAGCTGCTCTACGATAAGTGAGAAGTGTGAGCTAGTTACAACCCTCCACAAAGGGTCTGTGAGTGTTTCATCGGACTAGGCTGATTGTAGGACTGCTCTGTCTTCACAGGGTTCTATCCGCCTCTGCTTGGCAGTTTCCGCATATAGTATATTTCGCCCTCATACTCGAGTTCGACGAGTCTGCCTGTTTCAAGTAGCAGTTCAACAAGATCCCAAGACGCGTTTGTTCTCTCCACTAGTTTTCTGACTGCGTCCTTGCGCATTGGGTGGACTGATGTGATGCTGAGTAGGTCGTCCTGGAGATTGCCACTGGAGGAAAACGCATCTCCCTCGTATCCCGTAAGAAGCTCGACCCTATCAGGGCCAAGCTTCTCTGAGAAAGAGAGGAACGCATGATTCAATACATCTTCATTTGACGGTCTAACCCAGTCCTCTGCAGGGGGCCGCGTGGGCACTGCAACGTACGCTCTCTCGATCCTGACACTGGTTAAGAAGTCTGCAATCCTGTCAATCTCATGAGAATAGTCCACGCCATCAACGAACATTGTTTCAGTCAGAATTGTCCCTTCATATTCATCTGAGAATTCAGCAATTCCCTCCAGTATTCTCTCTAGAATCAGTGACTTGTGAGGTCTGTCGATTCTTCTCCACATGGTTTCACTTACAGCATCAATCTTCAATGACACTAGGTCTATGTCAGACAGAGTGTGTCTTACGTCCTCTTGCCAAATGAGTGAGCCATTGGTCAGTATCGCTAAGGGCAGGCCAAGATGACGCAGCAGTCCAATCTCACGATGAAGGTTCAAGTCTAGTGTTGGCTCACCATCGGGTACAAAGGCAAGATAGTCTATTCTCTCTCCTGCCACTCTGGCCTTCTGGACGCGTTTCCTGGTCTGCGAGAAGATATTCTCCGGTTCGTAGAAGCCCCGTCTGTCAATAGTAGTCTTGGGTGTTCGTCCAAGCTGGCAATAGACACACGAGTAGGTGCAGGTTTTCGCAGGAATGTTGTTGATGCCGATGCTTCTCCCTAGACGTCGAGATGGAACAGGACCGTACGCAATCATGGAACTTCCCACTACCTTATCTTTCGTCTACCACGACGGTGACCTGCACCCCTAGGTGCGAATCCCTGTCCATGTCTTCCATGCCAGTATTGTGGAGGAACGGGATTCCTATTGAGAAGGAAAAAGCCACCTTGGTTCTTGTGTAGTACCGATATGTCAGAAGTTACAATGATTGGGGCACCGGGAACTGGAGAACGTACTATACCCTCTGGTGAACTACTCTCTTCTTTCCACGGTCTAAAGTATGCACATGCATCACCCTTGGCATCCACATTGATATTGTGCAACGTACACTTGTCATTCACAAAGTGGATACACTCTTCATGATGCAGCCTCGGAAACAGACTCATCACGGAGGTCACCTCGTAAATTATGTGAATATGCACAGATTAATCATTGGGTGGATACGCAACCAATGTTGCCGAGGTAAGAACTGCAAAGAAGAAGATGTTTCAGTCTATGAAGGTCTTCCTGCGGCCCTGGGAGTTGTCTTTCCACTGCTGACTCACCGCTCTCCTTAGTAGGAGTCCATGACTTACGCACCAAGGAATGTATAGAAGAATGAGGAGGAATACAAGCGAGTAAAGCTCAGGCGCATAGCTCCTGAAGGGCAGCAGTACAAAGGCAACGGTGACGAACACAAGCGCTCTGACGTAGAACGAGTTTGGCTCCACGTTCCTGTTTCCTATTAACGCCTGTTCAAATGATTCACGAGAAACGGATAGTACGAATGGCGTAGGCTCTATTTGGCCTCTCTTGACTTTGAGTGAGAATCGGTAGAGTTGATGAGTTCGGGCGAAACGCCAAAGGAAGAAGAGAATCACCGCAGCACCAAGGAATACCGTGGATTCATCGGACATCAGCATGCTCCTCTTTCCGTCTATCGCCGATATAGTCACTTGCCACCTATTCAGTGTGATGGATTCAGAGAGAGAAACTGCAGAAAGGACCTGTACATTCAGAGAACGGGCTTACGCCGAAATCAAAGTCTAAAACGGAATCGTTGCTCAAGAAGAACAGAGTAATGATGGTGAGTGTCTAGCAGCGATGAAGTCTCCTTGGGCCGTACTCTGCTTCGGCCTAATCGCGATCAGCCTTGCTATTGCTCAGCCAATCCCCGTTCAGTTCAATCTCGACCAAGATGGCTCGGCATCACTTCGTAGTCAGTTGATGCCAACAGCACAAGCTCATGAGATTGGAGATAGTAGGTCCTTCTGGGCGATAGACTTTGACGCTGATGAGCTCTACATTGTAGATGCGCACCTGCTCGCCATCGGGAACCTCTGCTACATCTACTTCGATGACCTAGTAATCTCTATAATTGGTGAGGAAGAGGCTAATGCAAGGGCTGAGATCTATAGGGATGCGTTTGATACCAACATCTATACAAGGGTCACTGACCTGGCTGGAGACCCTAGTGGCACACTCGGTGACGTAGACGGAGATCCAAGAGTCTACATTCTGATTGTCGAGCATCGTCAGAGTTACTACAGACAATCAAACGAGGTTCCAGGAGAACATTCGAACCTGTGCGAGATGGTCTATATCTGCTATCGCACGAACAATCCCGTGAACACGATAGCCCATGAGTTTCATCACTTGGTCTGGTTCAACTACGAGTTTGACGAGGTTCATTTCGTTCTGGAGGGAGCAGCTGAGTATGCCACCTACTACGCAGGCTACCTTCCAGCCAGTAACTGGACCGTTCGGGTTCAAGACTTTCTCGATGACATTGACGATTCATTCATCTATTTCGAGATAGAAGCCCAGGACTATGGAGCCTGCTATCTCTTTGCATTCTATCTCGTGGAGCAATATGGTGTGCAGTTCCTGCGTGATATAGTGCAACACGGGGATGATGGAGCCGTGGGTTTGGAGACCGCACTCATGGATGCAGGACATAACATCTCATTCAATGAACTCTATCTAGACTGGATGACTGCTCTGACCATTGACGAGCAGGGCTTCGCTGGGAACCGCTATAGCCTCCGCGACATCGACGCTACAATCCTAGACTACACAACTGTCGATTCATTACCGTTCCGAGAAGACAATGTTCCCTTGTACTGCTACGGTTCCAAGGTGTACCAGATCACTTCTCCTCCGGACGGATTCACTGTTGAAATGAGTCAGCCGGCCGATGGTGTTGCAGCCCTCTCAATCGCGTATAAAGATGCTCATGGCTGGCATGTTCAACAGATGCAGAACGAAGGACGGGCAGTCATATACGTGTCTGGTGATTCAATTGTCACAGCCCACATAGTCGCAAGCTACCTATTTGCTGAACCACCAGCCGGGGACATCGACTTCGGTTCGGGGACTCAGGAAACAGTCCAAGTACTAGTATACGAGGGAGAGGAAGGACCAAGCATAACAATTCCCGTTCCACTCATAATAGCCGGGGGTGTATCCCTAGCTGCTGTGTGCAGTGTGTTAGTTCTATTTCTCAGAAGAAGAGATCAGAATTGAGTTTCATGGACTGGCCTGATTCCTCTCGACTACTGCCTTCAGCTTATCATACGCGTCGCCAGCGCGAGAGAATGGACACACTTTCACACAGACCGAGCATCCCAAAGTCTTGATGAAGTAGTCAAAGCATAGTTCCCTGTTGATGCATGTTCGAATTGCACCGATTCCTGGAACGTCATTGATTGCTATCACTTTCTCACTGAAGATTGCCTGCTGGGGGCACTCCTTCTCGCAGCGTTGGCACAGCTCACAGTACTCTTCTATCCAGTCATGATTGCGATTATCTGTGAATTCGAAGTATTTGTGCTCGATAAACACCGGGGCGGTTCTTTGACGAGTTCCATATTCCGGAGTAATCAGGAGCCCTGAGCGTCCCTGCCATCCCATTCCTGCCTTCCCTGCCAGAGATGGGGTATTCGCCAACCCTCCTAAGGGGTGACTACTTTGGCAGCGGACATCTCTCTTTCGAAGCCATCTCGCAATCTCATTCACGACCAACCCAAGACTCGCGTAGACACGCATGACCTCCTTGCCGGCCTCGAACTCAGGGGCATGGTCAATCTTGTCCTTCTTCATCTCTTGAGCTACAACAAGGGCATACTTGAAGAGAGTGAACTTACCCCTGAATATCATCTGCGGAGGTAGTTCTGTAAACCCAATGAACACGTCATCCCACTTGCTCCTCACATAGCTCTGCAAGTCTTCCCAGAGGCCGGTTTTCGGTTCAAAAGGCGTGGGTCGTAGGTCATCGAAGTACGGTTCTATGTCATCCCAGCACTGATTCATACCTTTCCTGAGATTGCGGACTGTTCCCAGCATCCCAACCATTTTCCTACGAGGTATACCTCTAAACCTCATCAATCTGATTGAGCTGCCTTCGTCAGCGGTCACTCCCTCAGGAGGTCCTAGATCTGGTCTCTTGGAGAAGAAATACTCAAATCCCTCTTGAACTGAATCCGGATGAGCTGGATATACAGAATCAAGATACTCCTCCCTCCGTTTAAGATACTCAGTTTCCTTCTTTGAGAACATGGCCCCTCTGGCCCTTGCCATCTTTGGTATAGAAGCGTCGTCTTTGGATCTACTCATGTTTCAATCTCCTAGATCACATTGATGACCAACTTGGGCCAACTGCTTGTTCCATCACGATAGAAACCATCCGTCTTGACTTGCTGGTTGTCATTGATATCTGTGGCTCTGATCTGCAGAATAATCTGACCTGCGGCAGGGAAACTGACATCTATCTCCCAAAACACCCATACGTTATCTGCGTCAATCTGTTGAACAATCGTTGCATCGTTCCACGTTACGCCATCATCAATTGTATACTCCACCTTCTTCACACGGGTGCCACCAAACGCACAACCTCCGACCTTCAGATTCTGACTCACGTTAATGGCGGTTGATCCGAGAGGGAAGAAGATTTTCGAATCAATATCCATGGGAGGAGAAGTATCCCATCCACGGTCTTCCCAGTAGTCCTCCAGAGGTCGATTGATGACTTCAATCTCTGTTACCCATGCAGGTTGTTTGATTCCATAGTACCCCGGGTTCAGAATCCGCAACGGAAATCCCTGTATGGGAGGAATCTCTACGCCATTCATATACAATGCTCCAAGTACTCCGTTATTCTCTAGTTGTTCTAGAGTATGTGATGCATAGTATCCATCA
>JBHLPB010000075.1:0-10357 GCA_048939905.1 Promethearchaeota archaeon | reverse complement strand
TACGCTTCATGACATGTGAGAACCCCTTTGAAGGACTCTTCCTCGTGGGGATAGAGGACATCGGTGGCAAGAGATGGGAGGTCTTTGGTCTCACCGAATCTCGAATATCAACTGCGGAGGGAATCCTCCACGAGCTATGTCGTGAGGCAGAAGTGGAGATTGTCGAAGAAGAGCGGATTGAAACTGAGAAGGGTCTGGTAGGAAAATACCTACTCAAGAGAATCGCCGCACTCGAAGTCAAGGAAACTTGCTCAATTAATGTCGCTGGGCGAGTCAACTCCGGCAAGTCTACTCTTATCGGTTCAATAGTGACTGGGACTCCAGACAACGGTGCGGGGAGATCAAGGGCGTTTCTCCTAATTCATCCTCAGGAAATCACTCGTGGGCAAACTGCAGACATCCATCTCGCCTTCATGGGCTTTACTGAAGACGGAGAGTCCGTTCATCTGGATAACCCTCTAGATAAGGCCGAGTCAGCAAGGGTTCTCGACACCTCGGCAAAGATTCTCACGTTCTTTGACGCTCCTGGCCATAGGGAATATAGCAAGACAATGATTAGGAGCATTCTAGGCGCCGACGCCCAGTACGGACTAGTCCTAGTTCCCTGTCCGGACGAAGCGGACCTCATGAGGGCAGAGGAATCTCGAACGGGTCTACGACGCCTAGATGAAATCACGCGCGAACACCTCATACTCATGGCCAGTCAAGGGACGCCCTTCATCGTGGCAATCTCCAAAGTGGACAAGAGCACAGAGAAGGATCTTGAGCTAGTGACTGAGGTTATCAGGAATTCGCTGAAGGAGATTGGCAAGATTCCAGTCAGTATCAAGACAGAAGACGAGATTCCGCCGATAGTGGCCGAGGTCGAGCATGGAATCATCGTCCCGCTGCTTGAGTTTGCTGCAACAGACACTGAGTCTCTGACTCTTGTCACAAATCTCTTCAAGAATCTACCTTCCAACTCTATCTATCCTGATCCGACCAAACCGGCTCGAGCCTATGTGGACAAGGTCTACCGAGGGATAAGAGGCACGAATGTTGTAGTAACTGGTACAGTCAGGTCGGGAGTCTTCAAGACAGGACAGACGCTGCTTGTCGGTCCTGACGAGAATGGTGCGATGCAAACGGGGAGGCTGTTCAGCATTGAGATGTTCAAGAAGAGAATCAGTACAGTCAAGTCAGGTGACCTATTCGGCTTTGACATAAAGGATGTTGACAAGCACAGTGTCCGAAGAGGACAACTCATCACAGACCCAGACGACGACGTCAAGAGTTGTCGTGTCTTTGATGCAAACATCGTTGTGACTCGTCATCCCACAAGAATCTCTGTCGGATACTCACCTGTTCTTCAGAGCCATACAATACAGCATACTGTAACCCTGAAGAAGATCTACGATGCAGACTACCTGAGTGTAGGTGATTTCGCACGCGTCACACTTGAGTTCATGTCCTTTCCTGAGGCCATAGAGGTCGGAGATAAGATAGTGCTCAGAGAGGCAAACACCAGAGCGATTGGCACAGTAGAGGAAATACTCAGCTAGGCTTTCCATCGCTCCAGAGCGGGTATTCTAGATTGGAGACATAGGCTCGCTCACTTCTCACCCAGCCCTTGGTTGACTCTATACTCAGAATGGGCCATATCTCTACGCCACTTTCCGCCGCCGCTGGAAGGACTCTCTTGGCCCACACCGCCGGCGTTGCTACTATTCCATAGCTTCTCGCTTCAGTATGAAAGAGTGTAGCTTCCACCGAACCACTGGCCACATATGTAACGGCGTCTTTGTTTCCGACAAGTAGGAATGTCGGTCTGATACCAACATGGTTGAAATCTGGAAGGATAATAACTCGGCCCTTCCTCACTAGGGAGTCTATCCTCTGTGGAGACCCAATCAGAGTGTCCGAGAGCACATTCAGACCACCGTGCATCAATCGCTCCAAGACTGCACTTTCACCCGCATCTAGCGTAGCCTCGTTGAATTCAATGTGACTCTCAAAGGTCCTGTCTTCTTTCCTATCAATACCCAGTTTGCAAAGAATCCATGTCAAGACAGACCTCCCATGAGCCGCTATACCCCCTGGTTTGGGGAAGATGTCTCCAATGTCTAAGTGATAGTCAATAGCCTTCAAGACATTCTTGCCGCCCTTACACAGTACCAGTCGGTCAAACACTGAGCCCCTCGCGTACTCTACCTCTAACCAGCTCTCTGATTCACTACTGCTAGCAAGTTCATTGAAAGACAATTGGACTCCCAGCGGTGTTGGATCGCAGATTGCTCTGGGAGCAAGATGGATAGCCTCGAGAAGATGACGACGAGAGACGAGTTTTCGGGGGGTGGAAAGTGTACCCAAGAACTCTTTCATGGTGATGTGCTCTTCGGTTCCAAGTGGAACCTCAATAGTGTCGTGAAGCAGCTTGAAGGCCTCGAGGTATTTTTCGAGCTCCAGTGAAGCTGGAAGTGACTGCAAAAGCTCCAGAAGTAGACTAAAACCTCGCCACGAGTAGCAGTCTATGTGTTTCTTGAGATGACCAACCAGAGGTTGGATTGGAGTTTCCTTTGAGGATTTGGACCACGCTTCCCACCACCTCTCTTTGAGCTTTGGAGAAAGCAGGGCTAATGCTATGGCATTGCCTACTGCCTGACTCGTTTCCGAAAACTGAAGATCTCTCTCTAGAAGCTGCAAGAACGCTGCTCTGGTGATGATACCCCGTCCACCCGCGGACTGAAGAGTCGCCTGTTCAAACACGAAGGCACCATCTTCAGATAACTCGAGCCCAAATCCCTGGCTTGTTGACTCCACCTTTCCTCTTGTGACAAAGATCGTCGGGAACTCAGGTTCTTTGCTTCCCAAGCCTCGTGCGACTCTCTTCATCTCACGGGCCAGGTCATTTCTCAACTCCTCAGTTGCCTCGATTCGGAGTTCCTCCTCTGTGGGCGGCTTGACTTTCTCGAATTTCGCCAGAAGGCGTGAGTTCTTCCTGATTCTGTTGTATTGTGTATGCTCAACGTTCTCTCCAACGAGCATCACTCCTCTTGCGTCAAAGAAGTAGATTCGTGCAGCGTCGAGATTGATCACACCAACAAGGTATGTTATTCCTCGAAGCTTTGAGAATTGCTTCCTTATTGTGGCAGCTTTGACTCGGAGGATCTCAACTCTCTCAGCTCCCGTTTCCTCGAATTGTCGCTCTCCAAACATGGCGATTTCTTTGGGAACATCACGAGTCTTACGAGGCATCGCCCTATCACACACAAGGACCGTTGAGTATTCTACCTGATAAGAATGATTGCAGACTGAGAACATTGCGCCGGAGAGGAGGCAAACTAGGATGGAATCCAAGATTGGACTCCAGACTGCGATTGTCCTTGTGGAACTGCCTACATCGCCTCGATTGGTTCCATGTGGGTTTCGTATGCGGGCATGAGTATGTCCCTTGTGGGTGTCGTGTTCATCACTACATCAAGAACCTCTTCATTCCTCATCAGAATGCATCCGAGGAAGTCATACAGAAACTTGTCTAGTCTGATGTTGACTCCACGTCGGGGTACTTGAGTCAGAAGGAGCACAATGCTGAAATCTCCTCTCGGCAGCTGGTTCAGAATCCCCCGCTTCATATCTGGCTCGAGCTCATCCTCGAGCTGTCGTGTCATTACTCCACGTTCCATGAAATTGTAGCGGATTCGTTCGAAGTCTCCAGATGAGCTCTTCTTCGGTCGTATGAAAGAGATAGAGTATCCGAGGCGCTTCAGAGAGTTATACCCAATATACGTTCTGAACAAGGGAGGGCTCAATGACTCTAGCTCGACTTTGCGTAGTTCCACAGTTTCTCCGTTTCTACGAACTTTGAGGTTCAAGCACACACACTTCCGTAGAGGTCCCGCAATTAGAACTATTAGTACCTATTTAAAGCGTTATGATACATTAATCCGCGAAGGCGCCTTCCAGGGTCAGGATTTCGATCTTTTTTCCGATTCCGGGTCCATATCCACCTATGCCATTGCTGGCCACGACCCTGTGACACGGCACAATTGGTCCGAGCCGGTTGGTGGCCATCACATTCCCCACAAACCTTGCACCACCAGGAACACCTGCGCGCTTCGCCACTTCTCCATAGGTTGCAGTCTTACCTCTTGGGATTTTGAGGGTTTCTTCCATTACTCTCTGCTGTTTCTCGGTCAAATCTGAAAAGTCTAGATTGACACTCTTCAGGGCGGGATGGTCTTCTCCCTTAGAAACAGCGTATACGGCCTCTAGGATTCCTCTGAGATTCGATTCATCACTCTCTTCCATCCCAACGCCGCTTACCGCTCGAATGGCCTCTCTGCGTGACTTTCGGGGCAAGCAGGTGGCGTAGAGGCCTGATGAAGTGAACACGCCTGCCACCCACTCTTTTCGAATTTCTACTACAGCAAGTTTCTTGACTGCCATAACTGACCGTGGGCTGAATCCTATTTGTACTTGGCGCATTTCTTCAGCACGAAACCGATTATCGAGCTCAACTCGGGGTCACTCTTCTTCGATCCCAACTGCGACCATCCACCATCACTGTTTTGAGATCCAAGAATGAGTTCAAGACCGTTTCTGACAACTTCCCTCTCCTTCTCTGTTTCAGGCGGGCAGACTGCAGCCAGGTCTATCATATCGTACGTGGACTTGTTCTCCAGGGCCTCTTGCAGGTGATGATAAAGGGCTGCGCGAGCACCTTGATAGACCTCGCTTTCTTCCTTGATATCCATCGCTCTGAGTCCCGAGAGGACATTTCCCGTAGCCATTGGGTCTGATTCATCCATGTTCTCAAAGTCAGGCCAATTCCCGTCCTCATATTGTGAATGAAGTAGGAAATCCCGCGCCCTTCGTAGACGTTCTTCGTCATCGAAGTCAGCCAGACACAAGGCCTCGAGGGCCTTTCCGGTGAGCCATGTTATGCTCTTGCCAACAGGATACCATCTCCTTCCCCATGCCATCCCATACCGATCCTGAATGAATGGATCGAGGTTTAGAGCTTCGGCGAACCCGCCGTCTGCCTTCTGCCGTGAGACAAGGAACTTGACCATCTTCTGAATCAGTTGTCTGTGCGTCTTCTTGAAAGAGCCTAGGAGAGGAAGCATCTCCGCGGTCTCCTTCACAGAACTTGGATTCCCCCTGATGAGGTCAATTGGAACGCCACCATCTCTGTTCAGAACCCTTTCCAGAGCATTGAGCGTTGTGTTCACAATGTCCTCAGGCAGTTTGTAGCCAGCAGAAATGAGACGCATCTTGTCTGCGATATTCCCGTGTTTCACTATGTAGCTTTGAAGGTCGTAAAAATGACTATCACTGGAATCACTCATGAAAACTTCACCTGTGCTTGAGAAGGTCGACTTGAGAAGAGCACCTCCGGAACAATGCGCGCGACTTGGCCACTCTTCTACCCAAATGCAGGTACCTCCCGTATTCTATCATATTAAAGATTGCTCGAAGTGACTCAATCTTCAGACTCGAAATGCTCCAAGATTGCCTTTCTTCGTTCTCTGCGCTCGTCTTCAGAAACCTCTTCGGTCGCACGGCCCTCTTCTTCGACCACGACAATCTTCTCTCGAGGACTGTGTTTGATTCTGTATTCCACCTTGTATTCAGGCTTTGACTTGGTGGCCTTCTCATGACCACATTCGCGACATTTCAGAATCAGCTTCTTCTCGAGCTTCTTCGGAAGCATCAGTGCACCACACTTCTCGCAGAACTCCATGTTGCACTCCCCGGCATAGGTTATGGTCCGCATGCTCGTTGATGTTACTCATTTAAGTTTGACTGTTCAACCTGAATACACTACCCCATGCGTACTACGTATTGCGCCTGAAAGAAACACTTATGATGAAGTGGCCACGGCGACCCGGTCAATCCCGTTCGCAGCTTGGTTACTTCCAGGGAGTAGTGAAACATGGTTCGAGTCATTCCTTTCAGAGCATTCAGATTCGATGAGTCGAAAGTGGGGCCCCTTGGCAAGGTTGTCGCCCCTCCATATGACATAATCAAGGGTGCAAAGGTGGACGAGTTACAGTCTTTGTCTGAGTACAACATCTCATGGATTATCAAGAACAAACCCCAAGCAGGCGACACCCCTGAGAGCAATCAATACACAAGGGCACGTAATCTTCTTGCGACGTGGATGGACGAAGGAGTCTTGAAACAGGACGAGAAGGATGCCTTCTATGTCTACGGGCAGAACTTCAACGTGAACAACCAAGAGTTGTTCAGATTCGGCTTCATTGGACTAATCCACCTCGAGGACTTCGCATCATCTGCTGGAGAGGAAGGTGGATTCGCTGGAGTGCTGCAGCACGAGGAAACTCTACCAAAGGATATTGAGGACCGCCTTAGTCTATGCCGGGCTTGTATGGCGCAATTCGGTCAGATATTCGTAATCTATCCCGACCATGAAGGGAGCGTCGACAGAGTACTTGAAAGAAGCATGAAGGATGAGCCGGTGGTTGACATCACGGATGATGACAACGTGCGACATCGACTTTGGATAGTAGATGATCCCGAGGACACGAATCTAGTTTCGAAGCACATGAAGGACAAGTATGTCATTATTGCCGATGGTCATCATAGGTACAAGACGGCTCTTGCACTCTCCAGGGAGAACCCGGAGCTAGAGAGTGCAGAGTACAGAATGCTGACGTTCGTCAACGTTCGGAACCCGGGTTTGGTAATCCTCCCGACTCATCGCGTTGTTCAGAATCTCGACGAGTTCTCAAAAGAGCAGCTTCTGGAGAAACTGCGCGAGCACTTCGATTTGCTCGCTTTCGAGGACGCAGCTGAGATGTTCTCTCTTATGAGTGAGAAGTTCCGAAACGACGAGCATTCTTTCGGCCTATATCTTGATGACGGGAAGTTCTATTCCTTGACACTGAAAGACCCCGCAGTGATGGATGAGGTACTGCCCGACAAGTCTCAGGAGCACCGTAGGCTCGATGTGGCAATCCTCCATTCACTCATCCTCGATGGTATTCTCGGGATTGACCGGGAGAAACTGGCACAGGGTACAATGAAAGGTGGAGGGTATGTTGTTTACCTCAAAGGAATAGGCGACGCAGTGGAGGAAGCCCTTAAGGCAGTTGAGGGTGATGCCCAGGGGGTGTTCTTCATGAATCCTACGCGAATCGAAGAGGTCGAGTCGGTTTCTAGGAATATCGAAGTCATGCCGCAGAAGAGCACATTCTTCTATCCCAAGGTCTGGACGGGATTCACGATTAACAAACTGTAGGTGGTTCATATGACAAAGAGGGTTTTCAACTTCTATGCGGGTCCTGCAACACTACCATTGCCTGCCCTTGAGAAGGCACAGAAGGAACTTCTGAATTTCGAAGGCACAGGTATGTCAATACTTGAAATCTCGCATCGGTCGAAGGAATACGACAAGGTGCACAATGATGCTACGAAACTTGTGCGAGAGCTCATGGAGATTCCTGGTGACTACAAGGTCCTCTGGCTTCAAGGAGGCGCCTCAACACAGTTCTTCATGGTGCCCGTGAATCTTCGGATACCGGGAAGACCCATGCAGTATGTGGATACTGGGACATGGTCATCAAAGGCCTTGAACGAGGCAAGGCTCTACGGGGATGTTGGGGTCGTGGCATCTTCCAAGGATGACCACTATTCATATGTCCCCAAAGACGTGACCTTCAGTGATAATGCCTCATTCGCCCACATCACAAGCAACAATACGATCTACGGCACTCAGTGGCAAGACTGGCCCGATGTGCCTGACTCTGTGCCACTAGTCTGCGACATGTCCTCTGACCTCATGGCCCAGAGAATAGAGGTGAAGGACTTCGGAGTCATCTATGCAGGAGCGCAGAAGAATCTGGGGCCTGCGGGAGTCACCCTTGTGGTTGTAAGAGAAGATCTCCTTGATCGTGTTCCAGATGATGTTCCTACTCTGATGAAGTGGAAGACCGAGGTCGAGAAGAACTCGTTGTTTCACACACCGCCGTGCTTTGCGATATACATCTGCAAACTGGCGCTTGAATACTGGAAGGAATTTGGCGGCATCGAGAAGATTGAGAAGCAAAACCGAGAGAAGGCCAAGATTCTCTATGATGTGATTGACTCATCTGAGGGCTTCTACAGGGGACATGCGCGTGCGGACTCAAGGTCTTTGATGAACGTCACTTTCACTATGGAGAGTTCAGATCTCGAAGCGAAGGCCGTTGCCGATGGACTGCTACGTGATCTAGTTGGTCTAAAGGGACACCGTTCTGTGGGCGGCATGAGAGCATCTATCTACAATGCGATGCCCCTAGAGGGTGTCAAGAAACTCGCTTCGTTCCTAACAGAATTCAAGGAGAAGAACCAGTAGCTTCCTCTAGGTCCCTGATAGAAGATAGATGGGCTTCTATCACCTGGACTTCTTGACGACTTGGATGAATCTTCTACGTTGTCTGTTATGACCTCGAATCGGCATTTCAGGATCTCGGAATTCCTGCCGTTCGCTGGAGGCTGTATTGGATTTGCAATTTCCAAATGTACATCTATTGGGTCACCAAGGAGAAACTCGATTGCCCCACAGATATGTAAGAGAATCTTCACATTAGGTGCCCACTTGCTTATGTCACCGTCCATCTTCTTGTGTCGGAGTTTCACAAGCTTGCGATACATCCTCGGACTCATTATCAGTCCGTGCTGGTGTCCCAGGTCATTGCCTGCCTGTACCAGGTCAAGGTAGTCGCCGTCTTCATCGAGGAGCACACGATTTATGTCAAGGGCTAGGTCCATTGCCTTGTCCATCATGGCCTCGGCTATTGCAGTACTCTCCACGAAGTCGATATGAGACCGGTCGAATCCACGCACATAGTGCTCAGATATTTCGAAGACACCCCGTGGACCCCCAACCATTCCAACTACAGCATATGGGGTTTCCTTATGAAGGTACTTGGCCCATTTCACAACGCCATCCATCCTTGAAGGGTCGTCGGCATCAGGTAATTCGTATTCTTCCACTTAGTCAACTTCTGTGAAGTCTGCCCAGGGAAAGTACATGACCTCCCAATGGACACCTATGTATTCGCCGCGTAATCCGTATCAAGTATCAGTGGAGCCTTCAGGAAAGGTCTTCATCTCAAAACTCAATGACGGGTTCATATACACTCTACGGAGGTCCACGTGGAGTCTTCGCAGCATCTCCTCAGAGATCATCCAAGCTTCCATCATCCACCATTATTGGTCTTCCTTCGCAGCTATTCCCAGATGGTCCCTGAGCTTCATGTATGGGGCAGAGGTGGCCCAATAATCGATTGGGACTCTGTCCGGTACCTCGTGACTCAACGCTTTGTGGAATCTCTATCTCGACTTCATCTCAGTACTCTGCTCTTCCTAATTTACCGTTTAACAATTCCCTCAGGGTGCAACCTTCAATTAAACCTTCATCGAAGATGCTTGTCTGATTCTTCAGGTCGGCCGAGAGTTGAGGCTCCCGAAGGACTTATCGTTCGAAGAAGCTTGTGCAGATAACGCAGGAGTATGATGTTTTTGGCGGAAGAACACGTCCCAGTTGATTTGTGTAGTGAGTGGGTCGCAGGAGAGATAGCAACAAGGTACCTAATAGTATCGCACTTCATCCATAACCTGCCCCCCAAGTATGGGGAAGCAATACTTGAGGATATCAAGAAAGCCAACTATGAGGCTGGATACGTTGCTGGAAGGACCACCGCAAGTGCATTGGGCAAGAATGATCTGAAGACCCTCGGCAACCTTTTTGGCGGTAGGAAGGTGCTCGATCCTGAAGTTGTATACCTGTCAGATGAGAGGGCTATCGTGCATTGGCGCAGATGTCCAGTGTCAACCCTAATGCCCACCTTCGAGGAATGGGGCTTGTCCGATGACTATCTTGAAACGGTCTGCCACATTGTTGAGCTCTTTGACAGCGGCTTTGTTGAAGGCTTTAATCCAAACCTGACCACTCAAACTCCTCCAGAGCTTGGAGAAACTGGCCTTCAGAAGAAGGGTGATTTCTGCAGTGTTGTGATAATGAAGAAGAGATGAGGTACGAGAAGCTTCATCTTGATTTCAGTCATTGATGCACACTTTGTAATCACAATTCAGATAGCCAAAGTTTAGGCTAAGTATGACAGAAACAGACTCTTGCAGGATAGAGAGCGACCCTTTGACAATTGAGGCTGTGCTCAGTCTATGTGAAAAGAAGTACAATTCCAAGGCCCAGTCCAGTGTAAATCCCAGCGCACCGGCTACGGAAATAAAGTGAACGTCCTCCAAACGATACTCGAAGACAGTGACCGAACAAAGAGGGGGGATGATGAGAGAGCTTCATGTGTAAGGTGTCGCGTAGTTCATCACGAAGAGCGAATTCCGCAGGACGGAT
>JBHLPB010000074.1:0-10371 GCA_048939905.1 Promethearchaeota archaeon | reverse complement strand
GACGACGTACTCGAGGCATTCGTGGTAGAAGCCGTCAAAACGGGAATAGACATCTTCAGGATATTCGACGCGCTGAACGATGTCCGCAACATGGAGGCGGCGATGAAGTTTGTCAAGCGTGAGGGTGGCCATGTCCAGGCGAGTTTCTGCTACACTCTTAGTCCATTCCACACGAATGAGAAGTTTGTGGAGAAGTCAAAGCAGCTCTACGAGTTGGAGGCTGACTCGATTTGCATTAAGGACATGGCGGGTCTGATTTCGCCGACGGATGCCTACGAGCTGGTCAGCATGTTGAAGGATGAGATAGACATCCCAATTCAGCTCCACTCACACTACACCAGTGGCATGGCATCCATGGCATATCTTCGAGGTGCAGATGCCGGAGTGGATGTGGTGGACTGTGCAATCTCGTCACTCTCGATGGCGACGTCTCAACCTGCAGTGGAATCAATCGTCGAGGGGCTCAGAGGCACAAAACGCGACACCGGACTTGACCTCAACTTGCTATCCGAGATTGCCGATTACTTCCGAAAGATTCGAAGTCGATACACACAGTTTGAGGGTAGCCTGAAGGGCGTCAATCCGCAGGTCTTGGTGTTTCAGGTCCCCGGAGGCATGCTCTCCAATCTCGACAACCAGCTCAGGGAGCAAGGGGCTTTGGACCGATATGATGAGGTCCTGGCAGAAGTCCCGAGAGTCCGTGCTGAGCTTGGGTACCCTCCGCTGGTGACACCTTCCAGCCAGATTGTTGGAACGCAGGCAACTCTGAATGTCATCACGGGTGAACGATACAGTATGATTCCTCACGAGGTGAAGCAGTACATCCGTGGCTACTATGGTCGTCCACCCGCAGAGATTGACCCAGAGATAAAGAAGAAGGCAATCGGTGACGAGAAGCCCTTGGAGTGCCGGCCTGCGGACCTGCTGGAACCCGAACTTCCCGCAGCAGAGGAGGCGCTCAAGGACATCCCACACGTACCTAGAGATTTGGTGTCCTATGCACTCTTTCCACAGTATGCTCTAGATTTCCTTAAACGGAAGGCGCAGAGAAAGGCTCGAGGGGAAATGACTCCAGAGCACGAGGCTGCAATCATCTCCTCGGTTCTTCATTTCAGCATGCAGGTGTCAGGCGGCATTGGGGCACCACATGTTACTGGTGATTCTTGGGCCAAGGCCGGCGTTGACGACCTCCATGATTCAAGAATCCTCTCGCGAAGTTCAGGTCATTGGGAGAGGTCAAGCTCTCAATGGGCATCTGCTGGTCGCCGTGAGGAGATGCGCCGCAGACGTCAAGGAGGGCCTTAGATGAGTTCGGAGTATGACATGACTATTGGAGGAACTGACTATCGAGTAGAGGTCAAGAAGCTTGACGAGGGGGGTCTCTTGATTGTCAGGGTCGGTCCTGAGAGCTTTACCTTGAAGGTAGAACCGAAGGATGATGGAACATGGAACATCAACGACACATATTCGGACCACAGTGTTAGAGTCGTGAGCAGAACTGGTAACAAGATCGCAGTTGAAGTGGATGGTGAGCATCGCGACATTGAATGGTCTAGAGCAAGAAAGGAAGTGGAGGTCAAGGCCTCAGCCAGCACCACCGCATCAGCTGGGCCGAGAGTTTCAGGAGGAATCTATCCACCGATGCCCGGCAAGATCACAGAGGTTTCAGTCAAGATTGGCGACAAGGTGAAATCTGGGCAGACAGTATGCATCCTTGAGGCCATGAAGATGTTCAATGAGCTGAAGGCCACCAACGCTGGAGTGGTGAAGGAAGTGAACGTCGAAACCGGCTCAAATGTGACTCCCAATGATTTACTTGTCCTAATCGAGTAGGGTGGTCTGCTTTGGAACCCGTGTATGTCGTCGGCGTTGGAATGACCCGTTTTGGCGTTCTTGAAGACTCTATTCTTGAGTTAGCTGAGAGGGCATCTCATGAGGCGATAATGGATGCTGACGCGGCTGAACAGACGTTTGACAGATTTGTTGTCGGAAGTCAGAATCCTGATGAATTCACAGGGCTAGGACACCTGTCGACGCTATTGGCTGACCGAATGGGTATCGTGCCAGCTGGGGCAACGCGTGTTGAAACCGGCCCCTCCTCAGGCTCCAGTGCATTTGAGAGCGCATTCTCATTTGTAGCAGCCGGACTGTCGGACCTTGCTCTGGTAGTCGGGGTGGAAAAGATGTCCAGCGTTGAGCGGGGCGAAGCCTCACGAATTCTTTCGAAGATGATGTCGTACGAGAATGAATCTCAATATGGTGCGACACCTGTTGCTCTAGCCGCGATGGTTGCACGGCGGTACATGCATGAATACGGCCTAACACGAGATGAGCTTTCCCTTGTTCCAGTCAAGGCTCATAGGAATGGAGCTAGAAACCCACTCGCACACTTCCAGAAAGAGGTCACGGTGGAGAAGGTGAACACATCCCGAGTAGTGGCTCATCCGTTGACATTGTACGACAGTTGTCCTACAAGTGATGGTGCCGCAGCAGTTGTGTTGGCCTCTGAGAGGATTGTCAGCAATCTCGGTATCGGAGATAGGTCGGTCCAAGTATTGGGCGTGGGTCATGCCACTGACTTCCACGCAGTGCAGCACAGACTCTCTCTTACATCAATGAACGCGACTGTGGTTGCCGCTGAGAGGGCCTATGCAATGGCGAATCTGGGTCCATCGGATATTGACCTCTTCGAGCTTCACGATGCATTCTCCATACTAGAACTCATCAACATGGAAGATGTAGGGCTTGCCAAGCCGGGAACCGCGATTGACCTGATCAAGGATGGCGCAACCGAAGTTGATGGCATGACTCCTGTGAACCCCACCGGAGGTCTCAAGGCCAGGGGCCATCCGACTGGTGCCACCGGTGCCGCTCAGATCCGTGATGCTGTAATGCAGATTCGCGAGGAAGCACCAAAGGGTCTCCAAACGGCGTCTCCAGAGGTCGTGCTCACTCACAACATCGGTGGTTTTGGGAACAACATGGTTGTTTCCATTCTTGGAAGTAGTTCAAGGTAGTGCCAATTCCAAAGCAATCTGTGCGTTAATTCAATCGTCTGTCCAAGATTTTCTTATTAATTTCTGGCTGGTCTACGGTTATTATCCCGCTACTTGACGGAGTCGGTTGCGAATGCCCGAAGGACTAGCTGTGCTAAAATGGGACAACGAGTTAGGTCCAGTTGTCACCACAAAGACACCGAAGAAGCTGAAGAGGGGTCTAGACCCGACGACTGCCATGCGTGTATACGGCATCGCAACCATGGGAGAAACGGAGGAGTCACAAAGGCCCGGGTTCACTTCACTTGTGCTTGATGAGTTCAAGCTTGCAGTTTACTACGGGGGCCTGAACAACCACTTGAAGGGACACCCTTCTATGGTGTTTCTAGTACTCGACCTTGATGAAGATCCGGATGTCTACAGGGATGCTCTTCCTGAGATTGCAACCCAAGTCTTTCTGCATGCTGAAGATGATGAATACATAGACATGTTGCCTAAACTCTACAAGCAGATAGTCCGATATACGCAAATGACTCCTGAGCAACGCCAGGTATCAATCCTTAACGACCCCATTAGAAGAGGTATTCTGAGAATCCTGATGAGAAATGGAACCGTCGAATCATCGGAACTTGAACAGACAATATTCGAGGAAGTCGGCAAGGAGATAGATGCAGATATCGTGCTAAGACCGCTTGTGAAGGCCGGGATTATAGCGACGGGCTGGGTTGAGGGGCTATCATCAGAGGTCATCTACCTCACGAGAGCCCTCTTCCTTCTCAGAAACGTTTCCGTTAGCACTGTTCGTGCTGTCAAGTCCGGTGAGATTCCAGGAGAGGTGGCCGGTCCATTCTTGGACGAAACAAAAGACTTCCACAAGGGCTACTCTGCAGGGCTCAGGGCAGACCTTCACGAAACTATCTGGAAGGAAGCCGAAGAGCTTGCACAGTACCTCTTGGACGTAGACTCGTACGAGATACTCCAAATCCTGCGTGAGGGTCCACGAGTGTCCGGCGAACTGACCGAGATGCTAGACTTGCCTGAAGCGAAAGTCAAGAAGAAGATAAGGGAACTCGAGAAAGCAGATATTACCGTCAGGCTGAAGGATGATGCAGGCAATGAGCACGTTCTGCTGAAGAGCAACCCAAAAGTTGCGACAGTCTATCCTGAATGGCTGATTCAAAGTACAGTGGAATCCTACAGTGAGGAAGACATCCCTAGTCGTCAAGCAATCCATTACCTTGAGGTACTGAAGCACTCCCATCCCAGTATGGCTGCCGCCTTTGAGGTAGGAGAGTCTGATTAGTCATGATTAGGGAGATTCACGTGTTCAAAGATGGCCAGACACTGTTCAAAGATATCGTCATTCCTAACAGCGAGCTTGATACTGATGGAGTGATGATGCTGGTGTCCACCTCGGCGAAGAAGCTCCAGGAATGGACAATTGATAGCATGGAGATCGAACGATTTCGTTATGTCTACATGAATTGTAACGACACACAGTTCATTCTGACCATGGATAGGCAGTCTTCCTTACAGAAGGTCGAAGAAGCCCTCATGAGGACAGTCTCGAAGTTCATGACTGCGTTTGAGAGAGACATTCTTTCTGACAGGTGGAGGTCAACAGACTTCTCACCATATGGAGTCGCGTTTCGAGATATTGTCACAAGGATTCCTGTGAAAGTGTGTCTTGCAGGGCACGGTGGAACCGGAAAGACAACTCTGCTCGAACTTGCAACTGTGCCAGACCAGGCTCCACCTTCTGAATACGTTCCAACCTTCTTCGCTGACAAGGCCTTCCTAGAAGGGGACTTTGCCCCCTACGTCTGCAGCATTTTTGACCTCGGTGGCCAGGACCGGTTTGTGCAGGAGTGGAACAAGATCATTCGTGCAGCTAGTGTCGTAGTCATACTATCTGATTCTACTGAAGAGAACATTGAGTGGACCAAAAGAGTTGCCTTTCCAGCTCTCAAGGTCGACCTTCCATACGCCCGGGCAATCGCGATTGCAAACAAACAGGATCTTCCAGATGCCCTCACCCCGGAGGAAGTAAGTATGAAGCTGGATGTTCCTGCATATGGAATGCAGGCCAATAATCCTGATTTCAGAAATCGTTGGTTGGAGATTCTGAAGGGCCTAGTCTTCGAAACCATCGAATACAGGATTGTGGGTGAGATTGCGGGAGTCCAGGATTATGATAAGTTGTGGTGAGAGAGTGGACTGCCGAGAGGTGAAATGAGTTGGGTATCTTTGATAGATGGAGAAGAAAGAAGCCCCCCGAAGTCAAGAGCACAGTGAAGGCAAGGGAGATAATGACGTCGCAGGGGCCAATGCAGCGAGTCACACCACGACCATCTTTGGTGAAGCCTGGCACGGAAGCGGCATCAGAAGTCGATACGCTGCTAGCCGAACACCATCGTCTTCTCCAGAAGAGAGAGGACCTCCAGAAGAAGAGAACTGAGCTGACAACAAAGCTTGACAGCGGAGAACTAGGAGCTATCGAGTTTCGCAAGCAACTCATGGCCATGATCCAGGAAGCCTCTCAAGTATCCGAGAGCCTCAGAAACAACGCATCCAAGCTTACTTCATTGGGTCACCCGGTAGTGGGCATCTAGAGAATACATACGCTAACCAGGATTGGTGGTGGAAAATCATTGGCACGAACGCTTGATGAAGCAATGAAGTTCTTACAGAACCATGCAGTGACTTGGCATCATTGGCTGCTTCTTCTTTCATTGCTTGACCGGGGCGGTTCGAGCACAAAGGCCGAGATCTTCTCTGTCTACAAGAAGGAGGGCTTCTCACCCCGCGTGATTGACCGACTTCTCAAGACCGATCTCAAGGACCTAGGTGATGCCTTGAGAATTGAAGGTGACCTCGATAGCCTCACGGACAAAACAGTCATTCGTCTTACCAGCGACCCCACTTTCGTGAGATTCATCAAGAAGCAAAGGAAGTCTGCGCTTCGAAACTTGAAGGTCCGGGATTAGAAGACAGATGCCGCAAGACTCTTCTCAGGCGTCGCTTTCTGTAGTGGAGCAGCTGAGTAGCATGACAATCAAGGCGTCTAAGTGTCACCTTTGCGAGAAGGTGATTGTCCCTCCGAGGAGAATCTGCCCCTATTGTGGCGACAAGACTGGGGAGATGCCACACGTGCGCCTCAAATCCCGCGGGTCTGTCCTTAGCTACACAATCTTAGAAATGCCTCCAGATGGTTTTGACCCCCCTTTAGTCCTAGCTCTCGTTGAGTTAGAAAAGGGAGCCGTTGTACTATGTTTCGGAGAGGAGATACACTCCGAAGGCATCAGAATTGGAGCATCTGTTGAGGTGAAGTCTGTGACAGATGGGAGACTCTCTTTTTCACTTGTGAACTGAGAACCTATGAGTGGTACCTCATTCTCAACCACTCATGCTTCCATGCACATCTAGCTAGTGATTTAAGAGAGAGTCCGCTCTACCACGAGCAGGTGTCAACTATGACTGACTATCTGAGCAGCGCGTTATGGACCGAAGATGAAATAGAGTTCCGAAAAGAAGTCCGTGACTTCTGTTTGAAAGAAATAGATCCAATCGCGGATGAGATTGACAAGGGACCATATCCACGTGAGCTTCTTCGCAAGATTGGTCAAGCGGGGTATATGGGGGTCCACCACGAGAAGTCAGTTGGGGGATCGCAGCGTGGCTTGTCCTACGAGATAATTGTGGCTGAAGAAATCTCGGCTGTCAATGCCGGACTAGATATGGCGCGAATGTCATCGGCTACACTCTATGGGATGCCTGTCAGCAAGTTTGGAACTTCGGAGCAGAAGAAGAGGTACCTGACCCCTATCATTAAGGGCGAGAAGATAGGTTGCATAGGAATAACTGAACCAGATGTGGGCTCTGATACTGCGGGGATGAAGACGCGTGCAGAGAAGGACCGGGATGAGTGGGTCCTCAACGGTGAGAAGCGTTTCATTACCAATGGTAGCGCTGCAGACTACATGTGTGCCTTCGCGATTACAGACCCAAACGTGAAGGCCAAAGACGGGATGAGTGCATTCATAGTAGACACAAAGTCTGATGGATTCTCAGTAGTGCAGGACCACGATTTGCTCGGAATGAAGTCAGCACGGGTCTCGTGGTTGAAACTTGAGGACGTAAGAGTACCACCCGAAATGGTGCTCGGACAGCCTGGTCAAGGATTCCACATCCTAATGGATGAGCTTGACAGCGAGAGGACTGCAATTGCAGGTGAAGCCATTGGCTATGGTCGTACACCCTATGAGGTTGCCGTGAAGTATTCCAACGAGAGGCATCAGTTTGGAAGACCAATCAGGGCTTTCGAAGGTGTTAGCTTCAAGATTGCAGACATGGCGATGAAGCTTGAAGCCGGTCGGGCACTGACGCTCACTGCAGCACGCATGTATGATAGAGGTGAGAACATCACAAAAGAGGCCTCGATAGCAAAACTGTACACCACTGAGGCGGCCATCGAAATCGCCAACGATGCGCTTCAGATACTCGGCGGAATGGGTTACACGACTGACTATCCTGTGGAGAGATTCTTTCGAGACGCTCGTCTAATGACAATCGGTGGAGGCACAGCAGAGATCTTGAGATTCCTGATACAGAGAGAAGTGTTCAAGGAGTTCAAGGCTCTGAACAGACTCTAGTTCACAAAGTATTTGTGAAGCCACAGGTACCAATCGGACTGAGCAATTGGCGCAGGAATGGTTCTCCATGGCTGTACTCGAGTATCTGTTGATCTACACGCAATCAGGGCTTCCGATATACAGTAAATGCTATGGCACCTTCTGCAAGGCGGCTTTCAAGAACCCCGAGCTTCTCACTGGGTTCTTGTCAGCTGTTGAAACTATACCCCTGACAATCTCAAGCGATTTCTCTCTGCAGTCAGTGAAGATGGGCAACAGTGAGATGCGTTTCACCAAGACGACCCCGGATGGCCATTCAGTCGTGATTGGTCTTGGTGAGGATGCACCGGATGTTGCCAACGAGGTCTTCTCAGCTGTTTCTGAAACTCTTGCCTCAGAGCGATTTGTGAATCAAGATTGGAGTATTATTTCCTCAGAGCTAATGGCGTCATTCGAGGAGGAGCTTCTCAGGTCTTCCTTGCCAAAGGCATTGCATGACTACGGGGGCTTTGAGGACAAATGCCCTATGGGCGATCAATGTCTCATCCACACAGATGCCTCCCAATCTCGGGCTCAGAGAATCTGGGGTGCCATCAAGGGGAAATATGAGGCGCTAAAGAAGAAGATGAGCGGCGGCATGTAGACGCCTCCGCTCCAGAGTTTCTATGTCTTGACTATTGCAATGATGCGATATTGACCATCCACATCTTGCAGAGTGGCGATGAAGCTATCAGTTGGACTGAGGTTCAGCAGAGTGTACCAATCGGTCAGGTTCATCCAAGCTCTAGCACCCTCAATATATGGATAGGTGGCGTTGTCAGTTCCCAAGACGATGTGAGTATTGCCATTTTCGACGTAGGATGTCACATTCACGACCGTCGCATTGAGGACGATGGCCTCTCCCGGCCCAGGTCCAATGGAACCTCCAAAGAGTGCAACATAACCTGCTCTTGTTGCTTGCACTAAAGTAGCCCCGGACAATGCCCCACCAAGTTCCTGAATGTAGAACTTGTCTATGTTTGATGCATCTACAAGGGCTAGCGCATGTAGTCGCATGTCTGAGAGAAAGAACTCGTCAGCATCCTCGTCATAGGATCCTTGTGCCCAGTAGATTGGCGTATACCAAGTCCATTTGGTTTCGGTCGGGCTTATCTCAACAGGATAGAGCAGTGGCATTGCACCATAGTAGAACCCTGTGGCTGGTGGTGGGAGTTGGCCTACTACGTTTGCTGCTGTCGCATCTCCGCTCACGTAGCCAAACGCACTCAAATCGTGGTAGAAGACAGTATCCTGCGTTGCCCTAAACACCCCTGCTAGAGCCTCTGGGTTTCCTACAGGGTGTACTGCGATGAATGCCTCCACCATACCAGAGTCTGGATTAGCGATGTATCGAGTATCCTCAGTCATTTCCAGACGATCGTTGGAGGGCGGGATGAACCAAAGGAACCCACCGGCGAACAGGTCGAATGTTGTTCCTCTTCGATAGCCTCCCCACCTAGAGACTTCTCTCTCCAGCCACTCCTCTGCATATGCTTGCGTAATCCAATCAGGGGTTTCTTCGATACTGCCGTATGATACCACTGTTCCATTCTCAAAATAGACAGTAGGACCAATAGCCCGTTCGACAAAATCGAAGCCCAGCGGCGTTCTTGTCTGAACATAGGCAAGCTCGCCCAACGGGTCCCACGTGGGGTATGCATACTGATATGCTGCGGACATATCATTCAGATAGTTTCTGAAGCGAATGTCCTTGTCCCACCAAAGGCCTTCTCCAACGGGTATGGTCGTGCTGGAGATGACCTCAGGCTCAAACGCTTGCGGGTCATTGGCGTCCACAACAATGAACCCCTTCACGAAGTTCTCTGCCAAGACATTCGTTGAGACTATTGTACACACCCAGACAAGCCGTCCCGTTCTCGTTGTTATGTGCGCAGCAGAAACCTCCACATTTGAGCCGAAGGGAGAGATGTGTTGGTTGGCAACATATGCTGCATACTCTTCCGTGACCAATCTGACCATGTCATCAGGGATGGTCGAGTTGAACAGAGGTTCTTCACTTTCGACAATCATGTTGTCGAAATACTGAGCGTTCGATACGTCTGATGTCCATCCTATGAGTCCTGTGAACATAGGCATGAGCATAACGACGAGCAGACCGAAGCAGGTCAAGGGTGCTCTGAGCCCCCTCAACATTTCCTCCAGTTCACCTGGACGAAAACCACTGGATATCATCAGTAGAAGACCAAGGCTCATAATCAAGCTAAGGATGGCCCATGGCAGAGTCATCATCATGAACAGAACGATGGCCCCCCATGCAATAGTGCCCCAAACAAGCCGAAACGGCAGCCACTTGATTAGTCTGCTTGGCTGTAGCATGTCAGATGAGAAAGGAATCGGTATTGAATGAACAATCAATGAGACAAGAAGGAATAGCATGACATTCATGAACAGTCCTCTTCGGGAATCTCCATTGATTGTGACCAGATTAACGAGGCTTTTAGCCCTTTCTTCCCGGCCAATTCAAGAGGAGGAATCTGGTGCATCAACACAGTGCACGAACATCATTTCCTGTTGAGGTACATTTGGACTGCTCCACCTGCTTCAAGCATCTCCTGCATAAGCACCGGGAATGGCTCTCCAGACAGTATTCTCGAGCCGTCTATGGTGAGTTTGCCCTCCTTGAAGTCTATTGTGACCAGGGCACTATCCTCAATCTCTGCGGTTATGCCGGGTGCAACCATGAG
>JBHLPB010000073.1:0-10457 GCA_048939905.1 Promethearchaeota archaeon | reverse complement strand
CGGCTATTCGATGAGTTGGGGTGCCAAGAATCGAGCGTCGTTGAGGTCACTAGTGTAGGCAATTTGATCCCATTGTGCAATGAAATCACGCTCTCTGTTGAATCGCTTGCTGGGTTGGACAATAGAAAGGTCGTTGAAGCTGTTTCCCGTCGGATTGAGGACTTCCAAGAGCACATTGATGGGCTGGTTTTGATGGTCAATCAGACCGTTTCGATTCCTGAATTGAGACTGAAACTGACTGTACAGGACATACGTCCTGCAGCAGAGGCTCTAGGTGCGGCAAGAGTTGCCTGGAAGAATGTGTTGAAGGTGAATCTGTCACCCTCTGAGCTGAGCCCCGCCCTTGAGGACCTCTGCTTCAACATTTGTATTGTATCAGATGTGGGAGCAGCAATGAAGATAGCTGATGTTGTTGAAAGTGGAGAAACAAGTACCTCTGTGACCTCAACTCACGAAGGTGCATTGACGAGGCACAAGACTGCATTGCTTGTCATCAGACACCTTCTGGCTTTGCCTAAAAATCATCAGGACTCTACGGTGGCATTGATAGCCTACGGTGAAGAAGCACTTTCCTTTCCTGGGACTGATTCGCACGACGACGACGAAAGACTGCCCTGTGACTCCGAATCTCTGGGGCCACTTGATAGTTGGTTTTCACACGAGTTCGACATACATTCCACCGAACCATCAAATCCGGGTGTAGGTCTTGTCGAGGGCCTGAAGCGTGCCGCGGAACTCACAGACGAAAACGGACTATCGACCGCGGTGTTGTTTCTCTCTGGAGGAGCTTTCTCTGCTGGCCAGAACCCCGTGAGCGTTGTTCGTGATCTCCAGATGGATAATCGAGTCAATCTGTTCTGCATCGCATTGGGTGCCGAGTCTGACTATGAACTCCTTGAAGCGGTAGCCAACGCGGCAAACGGACAGATTCTTGGAATAAATCACACCAGGGATGTGGCTCGAGTCGGAGCGGAACTATCAAAATGGGGGAGGTGTAATGGATGACAATGGACGAGGATATTGCAACCAGACTTCAAGCGCTGCAAACGAGCGGAAACTTCCTAGGGTATCTATGCTCTAGGCTTCCAGATACAGGTCTCAAGACCGGCTGGGTCGAACGTGGATTGACTGCGAAGGGCCTGACAGGTACTCTCAAGACCAAGTCCAATCAGGAGCGATACATAGTCCCCACGGACCAAGCAGTCCGTTTGATGTCTGACAGGGCTATGGACACCCCCCGACGATCTGGCCTTCTAATCACTGGTGACCAAGGTCTTGTGGAAGACAAGCTGGTGGTCTTTCTGGGCGATTTGAAAGAGTCTCCATCGGGGGGCAAGCAAGTTGTGACCTTCTGGTCAAAGGGATATTCGCCCCACGATCTTGTGCGCTTCGTGATCAAACATGGATTGAGAGAGTCAATCTCCGCAGAGTTCCAGGAACCCAACGTCGACTATGTTGAGCAACTTAGAGCCGACTTCTCGGACAAGATGGTACTGGAAGGAATCTGTCTGAGAATACCGGCAGGCAAGTTCAATCCCGCAACATGGATCAGGGATTCTGTGAAGGGTCTGAAAGCCCCGTCTGAGAAGGTCCCCTTCCATTCTGACAAGATGAAGCAGATTCCCGCATTTGCCCTTCTCTTCAGCAGATGGCTCATGGACATGGACCTCTATCAAAGCCTGAAGAAGGGAGTATCATCCTGTCTATTCGTGAAAGAAGATGCATTGGAGGTCGCCATATGGGATTCTCCGAGAAGACTAGCCACGTTTGCTATATTCGTCAAGACTCCGCTTGAAGAGGTTGCCCGCAAGTATCTGCTGCCAGCTTGGCTAGCCAAGGATCAGAGGATTGAACCGCCAACCAAAACGAGAGAAGTGGTAGTCAGCAGTCCCAAGACGGACACGCCATCTGTCAAGCCGACGAAGAAGGGAGTAGAACCTCCTGCGGATGTACAGGCACAGGAATCTGGCATGATGGGCATCCTAGAACAGATCGATGGTCTTGAGAAACGCCTTGAAGACGTTCCACTTGAGGACCTGTTGAGAAGACTCGATTCGGTTGAAACTCGAGCAAGAAAACTCGTCGAGGTATTCAGTGATCTGCGAAAGATAGTGGGCCATCAAGAGTTGGTAGAACCTGGAGATAAGGCGTCACTGAGCCTAGTACAAGAAAACCTGCATGAGATTGTTGGACGCCTTGAGTCGCTTGGCTCCAGGCTGGAAGACATAGAGAAGAGAGCGTCAAAGATCATAGAATAGCAGGAGGGCCAGATTGCATTGCCTAGGAAAGACAGGGACAGCTTGGACAACACGCTTCAATTACTTGAACAAACAGTCGAAGCCCTTGAGGAGGTCGGCACTAGACTTGGCAGTATTCAGGATATCCTGCTTCCCCTATCAGACGATGTGGAAAGCATAGTACTCAGTGAAGCTGAACGAGAGGCCGAGTCTACAAATCTTCAGTCATTGCTAAATCAGATAGAGATTGTCACAAGAATGCTTGAACAGGTCGAGCTAGAAGCAGATGTCCTAGAGAAGAGAATATCAACCATCGAAAACCTCAAGGCTCGTCAGAGCGGCTAGTGTCATGCGTCGTAGGCGTCAGGTTCTCAATTGCCTCAGCCAGGAGGCCTTCGAAAGCATCTGAAGAGAATTGGCTTATGCTGTGAAATCTGAGTTTGATTCCTTCTAGCTGAGCCGCAACGTCGATTTCTGCTGACCCTTCACCAAGCTGAAACAACTCAATCTGGTATCGCTCCTTCGAGGCCAAGGCCTGCAAGAAAGGCCGAGCGGCATCTATCTCTCTTTCAATGTCCGTGGTAAAGACCAGTGCAAGTGTTGGAATCTCCGGTCCGAAATCCTCCAAGTACTCTACGATTGAACGAAATGCACCGGAAACATTCGACTCCCCACCTACGTCTGCTACGGTATCCAACAGTGAATAGATCATTGATACAAGGACCTCATCAGAAGAGAGCTCTGTGGAGAACTGAACACTAGTCCTTATCGTATCTCCTTTCTGGATTGAGAACTTCGAAGGATTCTCTGAGATTGTCACGATGCCAATCTCTCCATCATTTCTGTTTGTGGAAACATTCTGTATCGTGTGCATAGCCGCTAGAGTGGCTATCTCTATTCTGGAAGACTTGCTCCCCAGCCCTGAAAGAAACTCGGTTGACTCTGGAACTATGCTGACAAACGGTCTAAGTCTCCTGCGTGTAGATTGAAGAGTCTTGAGCTGAATATCACGAATTCCCATCGAAGCCCCTGTAGAAACACACAGAACGATGTTGATGGGTCTGAACATCTGAGAAGGTCGGAACCCAATGTCCCTTTCTGGCAGTCTCGCTAGCTCGTCGGGTTCAAGGGACGGTACAGTGTAGGCAAGAGTCATGCTATTACCAGTATCTCGGCCGCCAAACCACAACCTTGTACCTTTGCCGACGACCTGTCCCTCAAGCAACGCCCTCATCTCGTCACCATGAAGATGAGCATAGGACACTAGCTCAGCCATGGACCCCGGAGCTGCGGAGTCTAATGCAAACACTGCCCTTTCGAGATCAGTTATTCCTCCGTCGCTCTTCACAAGGTCTACTACCGACGACTCGCGCAGACCCAGGAAAGTGGCGTCCTCCTTTGACACTCCAAGTGCTCGGTCGGAGAGATTCTCGTCAAAGCCTGCTTGGGCCGCCCACCATTGTCCTGTTCCAGCCTCTAGCACAAGCAATAGCTCTCCTTCACTGGCGCCTGCTGCCCTCATGTCTGCCTCAGACATCCTGATGATGCCCCTCGGTCCTTCCGCTACTTGAACCGTAAAGTGTAGCGCGGAGAGGATCTCCTGCGGGTTTCTCACTTTTAGACAATCAAGTAGTGCGTAGTTGAATCGGTTCAAATGGGATGGAGAATCTAGTATGGGTCCTTCTGACCCTGTTGCCGCTCGAACCAGCGTGCTGAACAGGTCCGCTCGCCTTTTCGTTATTGTTTCTGTGAAAGTCTGTCGCCATCCTGATACTCGAAAGGACCCGTCTCTTTCTCTGAGCAGAGCAATCGCGTTTCCGGACATCTCTCGTGGGTCTCTCACTGTCATAACTGCATCATCGAAGTGAACAACTCCGCCTTCTCGAGAGAGCATATAGTCGAATGATTCGACAATCTGTAATCTGCGTGCCGCGAGGATGCGCAGGACCCTAGCGAATTCACTTAGTGATGCCTTCCCAAGGAGCCCCTCAGCAACCACTGTGGAGTTGTTCATTACGTATTGCAGATATGGTGGCCTTGTAGGGAGCATTGACAGCATGTTGCCCCCGAGAATTCTCTGTATGTCATCTGCATCCGCCCCAAAGCTCTTGCTGAGCAGAAGGCTCAGAAGTTCCGATATACTGTCGCCTACCTGGGTTTCTGGATAGGAGCTCGCGAACACCAGTCTTGAGGACCAGGGTGAGTCGGTTGTCACCTTCTGCAGATACTTGGAAATGGTAGTGATGGAGGAGATTGTTGCCCCCGCCGTAAGGACTCGCGAATGCGGGATGTCAAGGATTCGAACAATGTCGTTCCCCCATTCCTTGTGGTTTTTCGCAGAGAACACAAGCGAAGGCAGACCCATTCCAGCCTCCTTCAGGAACACCACCCATTTGACGACACTGTCAAGATCACTCATCTCTTCCAGTTCAACGAATATTGGCAAGCCAGACTTGAGGTACCATATCAGATCTGTCCTGTTTGCACCCTTGAGAGAGTTTTCAAGATCAGAGGCCATTAGATTGCACGCCCAACCAGAATCGCTCCTATGACCGTGCCGCATGTCCTGCGTTCTGTAGAGTCTTGAGCTGAATGGAGGGGTCATCGCCAACTCTTCGACGAATGTGATGTTGTCTGTCTGCTGTCCAACTGGTAGATGTGTTTCGGAAATGCCAAAGAGTGGTCTTACTATGAATGCATCCACGAACCACTCTGAATCAGTTGTTGTGGAGGAATCCTGATAGAGTTCGCTCATTAAAGGTGGCTTCTTAAGGTGCTCATAAGCTCTGCGAGGTAGGAATCCAAAAGCCTCCGGGTACTTGAGGGAGTAGTCGTATAGTCGACTCTCCACCATCCCGTAGTATGAAACAGCTCTAGCAGGGTCGAAGACCGCAGATTGAGTCCCTGCTTGGACCACTCCAAGCTGAAGCATGGCATCTAGTATGTAGAAACGCCGTATCTCGTTGGTCGTAGTGTCTTCGACAACAAGCATGATTCTGTGCTTCCTGGCTCAACCTCTTCTCTGATTCCTCACGAGATGTTATATGCATGATGCAGATTTCCTCCAAACGTGCGAAACAATCAAAGAATAGTTTATCACGCTCTTGGGGACACTGTCCAGAGGTCGGGGCATTGCTCAAATGTTAGTAGTACGCGCAGTTGAAGACATACTTGAACAGGGAATCAGGAAAGGCGACCGCTACCAGTTCTATGTTGTCGACGCTCATCATCATATGGGAAAAGAAAAAGGTCATAGGAATAGTCCGTCAGGCGCCTATGACTTCTATGCTCTGCTTTGGTTCGAGCTGCAACGGATGGTCAAGGATCAGTTGGAAGAGGACCTCCTTCTGTTTGAACCTATTGAGGTGGTTCCACCAGAGCTGCCATCTCGGCTGTTTTCCAGTAGAGCCTCCTGGGCGAGAATGAATCACGGTTGGCTGGTTGATCGGACAATAGTGTTTCCCTTTACCGACGACTACTCAAAGAGTGAGTCTCCTGATGTTCCCTCCTTTCGCGTTTCAAATGACAAGATTGCTGGATGGACAACGAGGGCTCCCCATTCATCTCGACTCATTGGCTTCGGAAGAGTAGACCCCAAAGACTCCCTGAGCGGCGCTCCAGATAGACCAGTCAAGGAAATCAATAGAGCGGTCAAGGTGCTAGGGTTGCGAGGTCTCAAGCTGCACCCTCTTGCTCAGCTATTTGTTGACGAGATAGATTCAGACGACATGAGGAAGATCATGAAATGTGCTGGAAACCTTGGAATCCCAGTGATCATGGACACTAGGAATATGCGGACTGTTCTCCGAATCCAAGACCTAGTCAATTCCATGAGAGGCTCCAAGAAGCACAGGAAAGCCTTGAATGGATTGAGTATCATTCTGGCACATTGTGGCATGAGTCCCGGAGACCCCCGTCTTTACGAAGTTCTCAGAGACCCTATCTTCTTCGGTGAAACATCGACGCTCCACGGCAAGGATGTTCCCATTTTGTTCCAGATGGCTCACGAGAGAATGGACTCGCCTGATGTCCAATGGTCGGAGAAGCTTCTCTTTGGCACTGACTACAGCTTCTTATCAGTTCAGGCTGCTGAATTGATGCTTCATCTGTTTTCTAGAGAGTTCCAGGGCACTCTTGCTGACATCCAGAGAATTCTGGGTGGAAATGCACTGACCCTTGCGCAGACGCCTTTCAGAACAGATGGAGGAATCAAACGCCAGCCGAGAACGGTCATCTACGAGAAGTGTGAACGAGCTGTCACTCAGAATCTTGAGGACTCCATACTATCATTGCTTAGCAACGGCTGGAATATCTCATCTCTAGATTTCATGATACCTCCCCGACACACTTGGCCCAGGATTCAGTCTCTTGAAAGAGGAGGATACAACGGGATTCATCTAGACTCCTATGTCATAACTCTCCATCCCAAGAATGGTGGCAACGAATTCCATGTCTGGACAAGGATGAACCCCGGAGGGCTACTCAGCTGCACAGTCCTTGGTACAAAGGGCTCCCTCGTTCTTGATACCGCCGAGTTTGCCGCTCAGAAGCTTGGGCACGAGCTGAGTGAGAAGATACGTGAGGATGCCATGACCATGCGAACACCACAGGAACTTGCCGCAAGTGTCCTCGACATGTTGACCTGAGCAGAGGTCCGCACAATTCTTTATAATGAATCTGGAGGTTTCTTGTTACAGAAGACAAGTGGAGGAGAACGCCATCCCAAAATCCCTGACACTGGAAATCGAAGACGGTGGAGACCTGAGAGGATATGCAGTCCTGAACCCGAAGACTGCGAAGACTCTTGACGCTGAACTAGGTTCAATTGTGGTCTTTGAGGATCCCCAGTCTTCATTTTGGGGCGCCGCTCAGATCCGCGTCCAAAATGAGGTTCCTGCTGACAAGATAATGGTTGACACCCTTGTCCTTGAGGCTTCGTTGTTGATGGACGGGGACACAGGAATTGAGGTATCTCTCTATGACGAGGATATGACCGCACTGGAGTATGTTGAGTTCGGCCTGAAACCTCTTTCAGAGGATGC
Source organism: Promethearchaeota archaeon (assembly GCA_048939905.1). GTDB lineage: Archaea > Asgardarchaeota > Thorarchaeia > Thorarchaeales > Thorarchaeaceae > SMTZ1-83. The sequence continues at coordinate 3,178 of JBHLPB010000073.1, read as the reverse complement.
CAACAGTGAGGATTTGGTGTCACGTGCAGCCGAGAACGTCAAGTCACTTGAGAAGCTGATTGGAGGGAGGCTAGTCTATCCCGGCATGTCATTCAACTGGCCTGAATTGACAGCCAAGGTCGAGATAATGGCGACGCGACCACCACTCTCTGGAAGAATGTTCGCAAAGCTCGCGTTCGAGGCGTTGAAGGAGAGGACTGGCTATCAGTTCAAGACCATTGGGATTGCCACACCCTTCAATGCAGTGTTATGCGTGGATACTAGCGGTTCTATGAAGACGAACGATGTGCCCGTGCAAGACATCGCTCACGCCAGAGAGGGCCTCAAGGACTTGGCCGGTGACAATCCTGAAGTACAATCCTTCCTTGATAGATTTGAAGAGGGGAAGAACGTCAGTAGGGCGGAAGCTGCAGCTATGGCCGTCTTGCTGTATCTTGCAGAGAAAGTAGGGCGAGGATATGGCGAGAAGGTCGGAGTCATCACGTTCGAGAAAGAAGTCACAGAGATGACCTTTCTGGATTCCGAAACTGGTGATGTCCAGCCTTTTGTGGAGTGCACTGGAAGAGAGAAGGCTCTAGGACTTCAAATCATCAGTACTCATGTTGTTGACAAGGTGGAAGAAGGTGGGACTCTCACAGATATGGGAACTGCGCTGGCAAAGGCGCACGGCATAATACAGGCCTTTGGCGATCCCGACAAACCCACGATGCTAATCATGCTCACAGATGGTATGACAACATCAGGACCTCCTCCGTTGAAAGTGTTGAAGGAAAGGTTCACTGACCGAGGACGGCTTGTCATTTACTGCATCGGCCTCGGTGAACGTAGTGAGATAGACGAAGAGCTCATGCTGGCAATGGCACACTACGGGAATGGGAACTATCGTCATGTTGACAATATGCGAGATCTTCTGGAATGGTACGGAAAGCTGGCTAGTGAGTTTGCAATAGTGATTCGGGGTGCGAGTTGATTCGTCTAAGTAGGCTCGAGAGCTTGGAGTAGTGCCCTGAGGGTCTCTAGGTCCATTTCTTCAATCTGCTCTTCAGGAATGCCTACCAACATGTCCTCAGGGATAGTCATGAGCAGTTGTGCCTTCTCCTCTCCGTATTTCCCTGTATACTCCTTTAGGCGTTTCTCGTCTACAGAAACTTCTGCCTCGACTGCAACCGTTTCTTCCTCAGGCTTCTTCTCTACCTTTACCTCAGGGGCTGCCGTCTCCATGGTGGATGCGATTAGAGCCTCTAGTTCGTCGTAGGACAGACCTTGTAGCACATCATCTGATATCGATTCGCGGACCTCGCCAGGAATTCTCTCAATCAGCTCCTGTCTCGAGGGTGCTCCTTTCTTCCTTCGGACTCTCTTCACCTTTCGTACTTTTACGGCCTTCTTCTTCTTTGGCTTCGGCTTCTCTACCTTGACCTCGAATGATGCTTTCAGAGAGTCAACAAGCTCTCTTGCAGTCTCAGGAGTGAGTCTTCTCAAGTCTTCTTCTGGGAGAGTTTCTTTTAGCTCGTCTGGAACTTCGCTCAAGATTTCTTCAACTTCTGCCGATATTCCTGGCATCTTCCGCGGAGCTTCCTCCTCAATGGGTGTCGTCGCGACTGCTTCAGCCCCTGCAAGTACTATCGGCGTTTCCTCGAGCTCTCGTACAAAGTCAGAAACATCAATCTCTACGTTGAATTCTTGGGAACGCCAGTTCAGAAACCTATCAATACCCTCAGAGCTCAGGTTGATTCCAGTCAGACGTCTTCTAATCTTTTCCTCCGGAAGATCCGGGAAGTTCGAAACAAGCTGCTCAATGTCCTCTTCAGAGAGTCTCGCCCATATTGGCCCTCTCAGTAGCTTCGAGAGTCCCGCTGCACAGTGAGACCTGACCCATGTGTTTTCGTCATTGAGTCCTCGTAGGAGATCCGGAACCGTTCTCGGTTGATGGTAGAACGCAAGTGCCTGAGCGCAAGCGATTCTGACACTCTCTTCCTCGTCATTCATAGCCTTGGTAAGGTCAACCACAATCGTTGGGTCTCCAATATCCATGGACGCCAGAAGCGCCCTCTCTCTCACCACGTCCGAAGCATCCGAGAACGCAGAGACAAGTGCCGTTCGCACCTTCTTACTCTTCTGCGCGCGAATCCCGACCTCTTCAGTTTCGAACTCCAGTAGTAGGCGCCTAGTTTCAGACATGGGAGATCCTCCGTGGGTCAACAGCCAAACACATCTGGAGAAACTCTGTGATGGCCGAATGTAGAGTCATCTTTGCAGACTAACGTGTGATTCCCACTCTCTGATATTAAACTTCGCAATATGTATACCCTTTTCGTGTGTGTATTCCTTGTCCTGGACCGACCGGATGAGATTTAGGTGTGAAATGTTGTGCCCTTCCGGGAGCGGCAATGGTGCAAGATGTCGGCGCGAATCGGTTGAGAGCCCTTAGCTTCGCTTTGGTCCTCCTAGTCGTATTCTCCTTGAGCGAATTGACATCTGCTCTGACTGTTTCAATGGATCAGACTACTCGTGCTCTAATTGGCACCGGGGTATTCTTTGGAACATACATTCTGATGTATGTAGCCTTGGTTGCATTCTTGAGATGGGAAGACGGTGGTGATATCACAGGACTGGGTATTCAGTTTGAGAAGAGAACCACATCTCATCTAATCGTGGGCCTAGTGGCGGGGAGTTTTGGAGCACTTCTTGTCTACTTCATCGCGATGTACTTCGGAGGGTCTGTACGTCCAGCTGCTGACATTGATGCCGACCTTATCGCCACTGAGGTCATGATTGCAGTCCCAGTCGCCTTGTTTGAAGAACTCAGCTATCGGGGATACCTTATGCCGCGCATAGAAAGTTTTTCCAGCCGCACAGTCGCAATACTGTTGACCTCAATTTGGTTCGCCGTTCTGCACTTTGGGTGGTGGCTTCCCCTGGGCACAGTGCCGTGGCATCTTATACTCATCTTCAACTTCAATCTGTTTCTTGGTGGAGTTGTTTTGGGTGTGAGCTACTATCTCTCCGGAAACAGACTCTGGGTGCCTATTGCCTTTCACTTTGCATGGAACATGATTGCGTTCATTCTGTTTCCGGTATTCCCACACGACCCAGTTCTAATGCCGGAGGTCTTCCAGATTGAATGGGGTATAACAACCGTTCCTGGGTTCATCTTGGGACTATCACTTGTGTGGGT
>JBHLPB010000072.1:0-10459 GCA_048939905.1 Promethearchaeota archaeon | reverse complement strand
TCTAGGATTGCAAGTCCTATGTGGTCGTAATACTCTTCCAGAGTCATTCCGTCTGTTCGAGGGCGGGCTTCTTGTCTTAAGAGATTCAGCAGTCCTAGCGCATCGCCAAAACGCTCAGGCAATCGCTCCGATTCCAAGAAGAACAAGACGTCAAGTCCGACGCGCCTCAAATCTTCGATATTGTGCTTGACCTCTCTTGCCAAAGCCTCAGACTCTCTCTGATACGATTTGATGTCAACAAGACCCATGTCGAACATCTTCTTCAGTTGGTCCAAGGTGGCAATGGATGCGTAGAGTTCTGACTGGAGTCGCTCCTGCATGAGGTCTACCTTCGTTAGACTACATAGCCCTGACTGGCCGTGTGGAGAAATGGAGAGATGCCACTATAAGAGAGAGTATTATTCACTCGCGAGCTACGGTGTGATTCTATCTCTGTCTCTGGGAAGAAGCGTGGCCTCCCTGATGTTCTCAATCCCAAGCAACTGCATTGTCAGACGTTCTACACCTAGGCCTAGACCGCCGTGGGGCGGGGCTCCATACTTGAATGGATCGAGATAGAAAGCGAAATCGTCGGTATTGAATCCCTTTGCCTTGAACCTCTCGACCAGGAGGTCATAGAGATGAATCCGTTGACCCCCAGTCGTGATCTCCATGCCTTTGTATGTGAGATCAAAACTCTCCGTCATGCCCCCGTCAGTAAGGCTTGGCATTGTATATGCGGGACGTAGTTCGAGCGGATAGTGTGTGATGAACACCATGTCAGTTCCAAACTCTCGGGGGAATATCTCTCCTAGAAGACGTTCTCCCTCCGGATCTATGTCGTCGGTGATTGACATTTCCTTGCCTTCCTGATTGAGTAGACCGACTGCTTCCTCATACTTGATTCTCTTGAAGGGGACCTTTGGAACTTCAAGCTCGACTTCAAGAAGCTCAAGCTCTTTCGCAGAGGCATTTGCAGTCTTCTTGAAGGAGTAGTGAAGCATCTGTTCCTCCATCTTCATGACGTCGTCGACATCAGTAATCCAGGCCATCTCATAGTCAAAGGACGTGTATTCGTTGACGTGACGCCGTGTGTTGTGTTTCTCAGCTCGAAAGACAGGTGCAATCTCGTACACGCGGCCAAAGCCCCCTAGAAGCATCAGCTGTTTGTAGAACTGTGGGCTTTGGGCCAGGTATGCCTTCTTGTCGAAGTACTTGATTTCAAATAGATTGGCACCTCCTTCAGTGGCCTCAGCAACAATCTTTGGAGTATGAATCTCCACGAACCCGTTCGCTTCTAGGTATTCACGAGCAAATCTCACCAATGAATGCTGGATACGGAAGATTGCGTTTATCTTCGGCTTGCGAAGGTCGAGGACTCGGTGATTGAGGCGAGTATCAAGGTCGATGTCGACTTTGCCTTCAACTATATCTATTGGTATTCGGTGAGACGTGTTGATTATTCGTATGTGGCCAGGTATCACCTCAACACCAGACTCAACCTGCTTTGCTGCCACAACTCTGCCCTTGACTGAAACTGCGTACTCAGGCTTGAGTTGTCGGGAGACATCAAAGACCTCCTTGGAAACCTTCTTCTCAGGGACAGTAATCTGGACAGTGCCTGCTTCGTCTCTCAGAATCAGAAACTTGATCTTGCCCTTGTCCCTCAATATGTGAACCCAACCTTGAAGAACCACCTCGGTGTCAACAATCTCTGTCGTAATCTCTGTGCTGAGGTGCGTGCGGGGTTCTTCCCCAATTGGTTCGACACCTGCCTTTTCATAGAAGTCCATTCGGTTTCGCCTCGTTACAGTAACCCAGAGTCTAGAAGTGCATTATGAGGCTTTTGGACAGTTTCGAGGAATGGGGGAGCGATGTTCCCATGTTGCAGTTGGAAACATCGCCAGTATTGCCATTCGGTCTACATAGGCGCCGAAACCAGCTCGTAGAACGTCCGTCGCTTGTCCTCATCGTGCCCGTATTCCCGAATGAGACCCAGGTCCTTAAGTCGACTAAGACCATAGTTCACAGTCCGGGGAGGCAGGAATGTCCTGTTGATGATATCCTGTCGAGACATCCGGCGCCTGCCCTTAAGCAGCACGTAGAGGAACTTCGCAGACGGAGGTAGGGCTAAGAACGAGCGTTGGGCAAACATGATCCCACCTGAAAGTTGTTGCCATGGTTTAACGTACCTCCGTGTTGTTTTGACTCGTGAGCAGCACATCCCCAAATAAGGATTCGCTTCTAATCATCTAGGAGTCCTGACGCAGGTCTTATCACACTGTATGCCGAAGGAGATACCATGTACCGTTTTCAGAGCCTGAGGATTCGTGGTCATCGAGAGCATAGCGTCCCCAACACGCTGCGATTACTCGAGGAGAAGTCAGAGAGGCTTGCTGTTGTGTTCCCCGGAAGAGGTTATACCGCACAGGCACCTCTCCTCTACTACACTATCAGCAGTCTGCTTCACAACGGCATCAATGTTCTGAGCATCGATTACCAATACTTCGATAATCCAGATTTCGAGTCGCTAGAACGAGATGAGCAGATGAAATGGTTGTACGATGACGTAGAGTCTGCGTATGAAGCGGCACTCACTCAAATAGAATCGCGACTTGAGCTTCTCGTCGGCAAGTCTTTGGGTACAATTGCAATAGGCCGCATACTCGACTCACACCCCGAGTCATCTGCCTACAAGGTGATTTGGCACACCCCACTTCTCTTGATGCCAGAAATCACACAACAGATAGAGAAGCATAAGCCCGAGTCGCTGTTCGTTATTGGTACGGCAGACCCACACTATGATGAGCAGATCTTGGCAAGGCTCGTAGAAGCAACCAATGGTGAAGCGGTCGTCGTTGATGATGCCAATCATGCTATGGAGGTCCCCGGAGGTGTCAACGACTCGTTGTGGGCAATGGAGAAGATTGTCAACAGCGTTGGAGAGTTCGTGGGAATCACGTCTTCTCGAGAATGAGAATCCACTCACCCGGCATTCGCTCTCTGCGAGGGATGCGAATGAAATGTCGAATCAATGCTGAGAAGAAGACCTTGTCAATTCTGAAGCCTATCTCATCGCTGGTGGCGATTTCACAAAGAACCTCATGTGACGGGACTTCTATGCCTCGAATCACGTTGTTTCCTATGGCCACACAGTAATGTCCACCTGGTTCCAGAACTCTTGACATCTCCTGGAACTGCAGTTCCATGTCTTCGAAGAACTTGTACGTGATGAACGAACGACGTGGGTCTTGTTCAAAGATCTTCGCTAGTATTGGATCAAGGGTTTCAAGGTCAGAAACTCTGAGCTGCTCATACTCCTTCTTGTAGACGGTTTCAGTCCCGATGTATCTTCTCTTCATGTTTGAGAGTGGACCGTCCTCCACCAACCCTAGCCAATACATCTCCAGTTGATGGGTTCGTGGATAGTCAACCGCGTTGATGTACGGCGGAGAGGTCACGGCAAGATTGATGCTATCATCGTCTAGTTCTGTTTCAATCGCGTTGCCTTCGGGAACCTGAACAGTCCCGAGTTCTTGACGCTGGCTCAGGTCGAAGAGTTCCCTCATACCCTCGATTTGTTTGGAGAGGGCTGTGCAGAACCTTGTAATTGTATCCCCGGGCTCAATCTTCTTGACCAGATTCTTTCGAATAACAGTCCGAGTGCAATGCGGGTCTGCATTCGAAACATCTCTTATGATTGATGAGAACACCACACGTAGGAAGTCAGTTACACTCTCTGAGAAGTCCGTTTCGAGTATGCTCTCCGATATCATACCGAGCTCCCTGAGTACGTGATCTCGAAACCAGGTATCTCTATAGTTGAACTCCGGAATGGCCGGCGTATAGTCTCGGGTGGCCTTTCTCTCTCCTATTGCCTGTATCACTCTCTCCTGAGCGTTTCTCAAGATCTTGTCATCTATCACAGTCGTCTTGGTCTTGGTAATCAGCCGTGCCATCGGGTCGACATCTATCCCAACTGCGTTCCTGTTTGACAATATGGCTTCAAGAGGGACAGTTCCACTCCCACACATTGGATCGAGAACATGTTGCCCCTCTCTTGAGTACTTCCTGATGAGGTAGCGTGGCAACTCAGGAAAGAACTTGGCAGGAAACTTGTGGATTCCATGTGTCAAGTAGGACTGGTCATTACTAATGATCAGAATTTCCGCTTGATGAGGGATGTTGAAATCAGGATCTATGTCTCCCTCGAACTCCAACAACTCTGTTGAGTCCTTTTGAACAGAACTACCTGTGGGAGTTGACACATCCACTATTCTCGACCACCTGTCTTTGCTTCATACACAAATGAGTAGGACCAATTCCAACCCTTATAGGTTAACATTACAATCTAACGCATGCTAAGACTCAATCCACAGGGGTCAAGATTATATTGTGGTATTGTCTGCGCTTCATAGCCCTAGCGAGGGTGATGTACATAGAAGGAGAGAAAAGTCCGAAATGGCAGATCTAAAGAAGATCGGAGACCTATTGATTCTACTCGGTGGCATACTAGGCCTGGTTGAGGGTATCCTGACAGTGTTGGGGCTCGCATATCTGGCATTCTTGCCAACCATCTTGTGGGGATTTAGTGGTCTTGTCATAGGAATCCTCGGAATCCTGTTCTCATTGATAGCATTGGTCAACAGTGGCTACATCAAGATTAAGGCGCTCGAGTTTAGCAACAAGTGGTTAGTCGTCTTGATTATGGGTGTGTTAATGTACGTGTTCTCAAGCACACTCGGAGGCGTTCTAGTCATAGTTGGAGCAATACTACTGGTGCTTTAGTCTAGGTTTGCTTGGCACCAGTTCAGTTGAGCTGGTGCAAGCATTCCATTTTCTTCTCACAGAGATTACTTAGACTCTGAGATGGCTTTGTCAAGCCGCTCGACAACCCCATCAATGTCGTCGTTAGTGATGACATAGCTTGGCGTGAATCTCATCACGTTTTGACCCGCACCCAGGATCCAGAGCTTCTGCTTCTGTACTGCGTTCTTGAGTATCCTGTCTCTCAGCTTCGGCGCTTTCTCCTTGGACTTCTTGTCCTTGACGAACTCCACGCCAACCATCAGGCCGATGCCTCTGACATCTCCAACAACTTCGTGTTTGTCCTTCAGTTCGTCGAGCCTCTTCATCAGGTAGGCGCCCCGCTCGACGTTACTCTTCAGGAAACCACCGTCCTCAATGTGTTTCAGAATCCAAAGCGAGAGCAGTGACATCTTTGGCTCTGCAGAGAAAGTTTCAGAATGACGTGAGCCCGCCGTGTACATCGGTGCAGGGCCGATAGACGCGCCCATGGGGTATCCACCACCGAGTGCCTTCGCCATGGAGATAAAGTCGGGAACAACACCGTGATTCTCAACGGCAAACCACTTGCCTGTGCGTCCCATGCCGGCTTGAACTTCGTCAGACATGAAGAATGCGTCAATTTCCTTTGTGACCTCATACATTCCCTTCACTGCCTTGGCTGGCGGGACAATCAGTCCACCTTCGCCGCCAATCGGTTCCATTACAGTTGCAGCGATATCATTGCCCTCGACCTGCAACGCGTACCTCAGAGCTTCAACGCACTCCAAGTTGCAGTCTTCAACCTCCTGCCCGTAGGGACAACGATAGCAGTACGGATAGAAGATTCGAATCACATCCACCCCCTGGGGGAACCCAGATTTGTGTTTGGAATTGGTCGAAGTTAACGCAAGAGCATACCCAGTTCTGCCGTGAAATGCAGGCCTGAAGGCTACGAATCTGCGCCGACCTGACAAGTCCATAGCAGATTTCATACAGCCCTCTACTGCACGACCTCCGGAGGTTGTGAAGACGACACGCTTCTTGTGGTCGCCTGGACTAATCTGAACCAACCGCTCCGCAAGAAGAGTCTGAGGAATGGCATCAAAGTCCATACCTGGGAATTCACGAATTACATCGTTGATGCTCACTTCGAAGTCAAGATACGGTTTGTACTGCAACCCGAGCGCTCGGACTGCTACACCGCCTGTGACGTCAATGTATTCTGTTCCTTCGACATCGTAGATCTTTACTCCGTCTCCTTTTGTATGGTCAAGACAACCATAGACATCCCTGTCCTGAGTCGTAATAGCCAAAGCGTCGGCTGCTCTCTCCTTCCAGTAATCGTTCGTCATTTTGCCAGATTCTATATCGTCGAATCCGAGTTCCTTTAGAAGCTGGATATGCCGGTCATTCATAGTATATACACCACCATGGCAAACGCGTCGCTCGGTGTGCCACTCCATTATCTAACTTCCGGATACGGCGTACCCACCACAGACTGGAATCCCGTACAGATGAAGGCGTGAAAGGACGAGTCTGAGAGTCAGATTACCTCATTCAATTCTGTACTATTCTCGCGCTTACTTGACAATGTAGAGTATAGCACCAATGATGACAAGAATGGCTCCGAGGTCACCACCAAAAATGTACATCAGGATACCCAGGATTAGTAGCACAATCCAATTATTGTCGAACTTCAGTGCCGGAATGTTCACAGCTCCACTCGTGGCAAGTACAATGAGTGAGAGCAGGATTAGGATTGCTCCAGTGAATAGACCTCCGATGAACCCTACAAGGCCCACTTCAGGTAAGAACACAAGGCCCATGTTCATGGCAATGAGAATCCCAAACAGAAGCCCTATAACGCCTCCTAGGAGGACAAGGAGCTGTCCAATCTCCTTCAAATCAGCCATTTGTTACTATCTCCTTGAATCAACTCTTGGTGATTACCAAGATCCCAGCGATTAGAATCATTAGACCCGCAAGTGTCCCTGCGTTCATCAACCAACCGATAATGTCGAAGCTGACATGGCGGAGTACAACCATGATGGCGATGAATCCAAAAACCGCCAGAAGACCGCCGTTCTTTGCTATCCTCCAGTAGACATAGCCGGAGGCGTCTACAGCTAGAACGACAATCAGTATGAGCGTAATCGCCAGGACCGTTTCGATGACGCCCTCGAAGATCCCACCCAGCGCTAGGCTTACTCCACCGATGAGCATCTGAAATGCGTACACGAGTAGAACCAATGCCCCGAGGAGGGTGAAGCCTTGTGCGGCACCTTCTGCTTTACATCCCATGTTATCATGACCTCAATTAGATGTTCGATGACGGGGATGCGTTCAGGCAAGAACGCCCACATCAGTTGAGCCTCGGCACTGGCTGGCTGATGATAAAAGTATCGCTCCACTGGGACTACTCTGGGCGCTCTACCAGCGTAATACATAGGATTGTATTCGATGACTTAGCAAGTTACCGCGTATCAAACTTAACTGGGGTGACCATAACGCGATATCCGTATGAAGGGAGCAAGTCTTCTGACCGTCCTGTAAGGCTAGAAAGGACTGAGGGGCACGTCATCATTGATGGCAGAGCGTATCCAGCCAGAGAACTGATAGAAGCACTGGCGCAGTCAGGATACAGCGAGGTGACTGCCGTTGGAGACTCGCTCATGGTCGGCAGGAAGCGAATTACCCCCATCTTCAAGTCCAGACAGGATCGGGCGATGGCCAGTCTTTGTCATGGCAGTCTGGCGTTCTGCTGTCCCGTTTCAAGGAGATGTGCCGAACGAGATCGTGCACTCGAGATGTTGGGCCTTACTCCAGATGAGTATGGTCGACTCAAGGACGATGCTCACATGAGATTCATTGACTCTGCCAAGGGACTATCCTATGGTGAAGAAAGCCTAGGCTACGGGGAACGACGGTATAGAATGGCAAACGAGCCCGCATCAGATAGAGGCTATGGCTCTGATGAGTACCGCAGGGAATTCGATACGTATGACCACTCAACACATCTACATGACAGAGGTCAGGAGAGGACTTCTGACCCATGGATGCGATCTCACGATTCATCACAGCTCGTGGACCGCTCTTCAAGATACACTGAGCGCGAACCGGCAGATACGTATGCAGACCTGAGCAATCTCTTCGGAGATGATCACGGCTCTCAGGGAGGTCTTGCATCTGGCCCTACCTGTGGAATTCGCTCCGGGGAGAATGTTGAGGGAATCGGAGCGCTCTTCGCCCAAGGGGAACTGAGTCCATTCAGTGCGGAATCTGATGACAGAGAGAGTAGGACGTTCTGTTTCTCGTGTGGAAGAACATTTCGTGCAGACACAAAGGTGTGTCCGTGGTGTGGAGTGCCACAATGAGTACAAATAGCTAGTAGTTGCCTATTGCGCTTTCACGTCTGGTAGAGTAGTCACCCGGATATGTGAAAGTGGTGCTCACCCGATCAATTCCAGCGTCCTTTGCAAGTGCCTTCAACTCCAGGAGCTGCTCGATAGAGGAAACTCCCCAGCGAAACAGCGTAGCCATCCCGCCTCGGCGCTGAAACTCATTCGTGAAGTATAAAGACTCCACAAGTTCGTCATACTCACTTGAGCCCTGCGCTGGGATGATCGGACTCCATGGATACAGGTTGATGAGTATGTTACCCGTAATCTCAAGTATGCTCTTGTAGTCGTACCCATACTGACCCCGTGCCCCTTCAGAGAATCCGGTTTCGGGGTCCAAGAGGACTTCGACGGACAATCTCAATGGGGTTTCTCTTTCTACCCTCTCATCTGCATCTCGAGCTGCCTCTTGCAGGTGTTTCAGTGCCTCGTTGACCTTTGCTGCTCTCCAATCGTGCCACTTCGCATGATTCTCCTCATTTTCAGTGATGTATTCATATGTCAGACGACTTGGCTCTTGGTCGACAAGCGGGGCGAACTCGCTCCTGCATCTATCGCAGAAGCAGAAGTGATCGCGAATGAAGCCGGCGCCGAACAGCAGTATCTCATCGATCGGGTAAGAACCCAACTCACCAACAAGCTCTGCACCATACTCCCAGAACTCGTTCCTATTCGGGCAAATCTGGTGAGGCATGGACTCGCCGCGCGGTGCAATAGTATGGTATTTGGGATCCTTTGCGAACCAAGCATCAGTGTAGAAGTCCATGCTCACAACAGTGTGAATGTCCAATGTACTCGAGAGACTAATGAGATCCTCGAAGAGTTGTGTGTACTCTTCTGTCACTGGTGCTGTCCGACTTGGGTACATTGCATGCCCTGATGGACCTTTTCCGACAATCCCAATCGATTCCATGTATGAGGCATATGTGGAAATGAACTCCTTCGCAGACGTCTCGATTTCAACCGGCCTCAAGAGAATGAGAGGCTTGTGAAGGAAGAATTCCCTGAAGTTCGGCATTTTTTCAACTCCGCCGTCAATAACTCGTCTGCGGCAGTCCTCTAGCGGTTGACTCGTCGCACGCTATAAGAATTTCTTCGACTTGTATATTCACCTGATGTGTATCTCCACTTCCTTATATTTGGTTCAGAAGAACTGGTCCAGGGTTGTGAAACCTAGGAGTTCCTGGAAGTCGATCCCTACTGAATCGAGAACCTGTTCAAACACTGAACGAAGCGTATCGATGTACTTGTCTTTGTCCAACCAGTAGCTCTCCTCACGAGCTACTTCAACGGGGATTACACCATCGCCACCCTTTGTCTTTATGTACTCCACGATAGTTCCAGGAGGAACGTCAAACCCACGATTCTGAAGCATCTCAGCTGCACGTACATGTTGCGGTTTCGACAGGCCGTACTCTGAGAGTCTCTTGGTGACCTGAACCCTGAATGCTAGTTCATCAGGAGAGTAGGGGTCGCTCTTGCCCTCTAGCCTATCGATGACACTATTGACAATCTCTCTTATCTCACCTTTGGCAGTTTCAAAGCCCTCTACGCTGTCCACTTTGCTCAGAACATCCAGCATCTGACGGAAGGCATCCTGGACAAAATCCGGCGTGTTTCGTTTCTTTCCGCTTAACCCCTTGACTTCTACCCACCCAGATTCGTAGACTCCAATGTAGTTCTTCTTACGTTCAGACAGTGCCACATACTTGAATGTCTTCTCGACTTCTAGGTCAATCCCAAGCTCTTCTTGGGACCAGCGAACCAGTTGCCTCTGCTGTTCCTCAGTCGGATCATCGAGAAAGACGGAGTCAGTATCTCCATACAAGACCCTAACACCCATCTCCTCGGCTTTCTCCTTAGTCTTGATGATTGCATTTCTCCCATATGCCGTTACACTCTCTGCTGCAGGCATGCAGAATAGCTCGAAGTGTTGGGCGCCAGTGACACCGTAAGATGCATTGAGAAACACCTTGAGTGCCTTCTCAACGACTCCGTACCAATTCCGAGTTGCTTCGTCAAGCGAATCGTCCTTGCTCTTGGGCTTGAACCAGTTGACTCTCGTATCTCTGAAGAAACCGATTGTTTCGCTGATCATCCCCTTTCTTTCTGTGCATACCCAGTGATCCGTTTCGGGAACGTGGTTCTTCGGGTCCAACCTGCAGGACTCATGAGGACAATCTATAGTCTCATAGCTGATATTGTGGTGTTTCATGATTGTGGGGTACAGACTAGCAAAGTCAAGCACTGTTGCATTGAAGTGAACCCCGGCGACAGGCTCAATCACGATCGCG
>JBHLPB010000071.1:0-10575 GCA_048939905.1 Promethearchaeota archaeon | reverse complement strand
TAACACTCAAGGAGCTTGAGGACAGCCTGAAGAAGATACCTGGCGTATCAAGGGTAGTCCTACGCAAGGTAGACTAGTCACGCGTCGGCGCCACCTGGAAGCAGAGTCGTATCTCTCTGCACTTGACCGGAAATGAGGTTTTCATATATAGACAACAGACTTTGTCGGACTATGTGTTGTAGACCTACGTGGCTATCTGTACTCTTGGCGTGCACTCGATTCGTTTCTTCTTTGATCTCCAATACACTGCCCATTTGCCGCTATCAGTCCTCTTCAGACATGTTTCACGGGTGGGGGACAGTTCCTTTTGTAGAAGAAGAGCACCGAACACGTCATTGAAGAGCCGTTCCAATCTGAACACTTGGCCTTTGACGACTATCCACTTGTCGGCATCTATTCTCATGGCATTAGGTGTTGGTCATACCTTATAATCATGCAATGGCAGAGCGTGACGTTTGGTCGGCGTGAGAGTGGCCAGGATTGACCAATGAGCGCTCAGAACAGATTATCTCTGGGCACTAGCTCTCTATAGTTCCTTAGGTTGTCGGGAACATATTCATTCAGGAACACATTCAGGATGTAGTCAGGGTCTCTATGGATGTTGTACCCTTCGAAGTACGAGAGGACATTCCGGACATCCCTGTCAAGTAGTCGCTCTACCTTGGTCATGTCCGCCCAGGGTGATACTTCGTAGGCCTGTGGAACATCGATAATCCATGGTCGTTCTTGATGCCACAGGATGTTGTACTTGCTAAGATCCCCATGAACATAGTGGGCCTTACTGTACATCAGCAAGTAGTCATCCAAAATCTGGTCGAGGACTCTCTCAGGTTCCTCAAGCTCAACATCCTTGAGCTGAGGCGCAGGCTCCATGTCTTCTCCAATGAACCTCATGGTAAGGTAGTTGCCAACTCGACCGATTGGAGTAGGAACGTGCACTCCTGCCTTGAAGCAGTTCATGAGGTAGTCAAACTCCTTGACTGCGAAATCCTCCATCATACCCAGTATACAGTATGTCCTCTTGTTCGTGGCAACCCCCTGGTAGCCTTTCTTCTTCGACATCTTATGGGACGAGTGCCATAGGCGGTAAGCCTTGAGCACAATAGGATGCCCTTTCCAGTGTGCAAGGTAGATTGATGCCTCTTTCCCGGAGTTCATCTGATAGACTAGGTCGGTGACAAGTCCAAACTGGATAGCATCCTCTCTCACTGAGTCGAAGGTGAGTTCCTTAATCTCAGACCCTCTCCCCTTGCCTCCACCTTTCAGCGAATCTCGCTTCTGGGCTAAAGCACCGCCTTTCAGAGGGTTGTGTTTCTCGACTCGGCTCAGGCCAGGCACCAACCAGACACAGAACCCAGTCGATCATGTTGCTTCCTATTCTTCAACTTCTCTATGCACTCTCGTTGACTGAGCTGGCACGCATCTTTCATTCATAGCACTTCAGACCAAGATCAGCAGACAGCCAGCCACTCGCCTTGTGATTCGGTGAGCACTCCATACTCGATGCGCAGGAAGAATGGCCAGCACAAAGAAGCAGCGGATGTCTAGTTGACACCCTCAAGGCGGGTGCAGGTGTCCACTGTTAGAAATCTCAAGACCATCATTGGTAGACTGCACCTCCGTCCAATCAGACAAGTCCGGCACCTCAGGTTTGCTATATAGGATTTGTGGTCCTCGGAACCAATAACAGTGTCTACAACTATATTGGAGAGGTCAAGCATTGACCCGAGGGAAGGATTTATCTGAAGGTCAACTCGCCGTCCTTCGGTTTCCGTCTGACATTAGGACAGAAGGGAACCAGAGGAATTTAGATGCCTAACCCGATGAATCCGCTCATAGTGCAGTCCGACAAGTCAGTCCTCCTGGAGGTAGACAACCCTCTATACGAAGAGGCGCGAGACTCACTTGCCCGGTTTGCGGAACTTGTCAAATCTCCAGAGTATGTTCATACATACAGAGTGACTCCTCTGAGCCTCTGGAACTCCGCAGCCATGGGGATGTCGGCCAGAGAGGTCGTAGACTCCTTAGAACGATACGCCAAGTATCCGATTCCAGACAATATCAAACGTGAGATTGTCGAGTATATGGGAAGGTATGGTCAACTCACTCTAACAAAAGAGGGGCCTGATCTCCTACTAGAATGTGAAGATGATGACCTAGCCGAACTAATATGGGCAGCCAAGAAGGTCAGGGAATACATCGAAGAACGAGTCGATGAGCTGACGTTCCTAGTAGATCCGGGTAAGAGAGGCTTTCTGAAACACGCACTTATTGAGCTCGGACATCCAGTCGAAGACCTTGCAGGGTATGTGGAGGGAGAAGCGCTCCACTTCAAGCTCAGAGATGTAACTCTGGAGGGAGTACCATGGGGCCTGCGGAGGTACCAGCAGGATGCAGCAGACACCTTCCATGCAGGCGGGGGAGTTCGTGGGGGATCTGGCGTTGTAGTGTTGCCATGTGGTGCTGGTAAGACGATGGTGGGCATGGGAGCAATGGAGAAGCTCCAGACGTCCACATTGATACTCTGTCCCAACGTCGTGGCGGTGCGGCAATGGATAAGCGAGCTTCTTGACAAGACAACCTTAGCCCCTGAAGACTTGGGCGAGTACACCGGTGACCTGAAAGAAGTACGCCCCGTCACGGTGGCCACGTATCAGATAATGACTTGGAGAAAGTCAAGAGATGACGAGTTCGAGCACTTCAAGATATTTGAGGCCAGGAACTGGGGCCTAATAATCTATGATGAAGTCCACCTTCTTCCGGCGCCGGTCTTCAGAGTAACAGCGACAATACAAGCCACAAGACGTCTCGGCCTCACTGCAACATTGGTCAGAGAAGACGAGAGAGAGGAAGATGTGTTCAGTCTTATTGGTCCGAAGCGGTACGACATGCCTTGGAAGCTGCTCGAGGATCAGGGTTGGATTGCCACGGCGGTCTGTTATGAGATTAGACTTGAACTTCCCGATGGACTGAGAAGGAAGTACGCCCTGGCAGAGGATAGAAAGAAGTACAGAATAGCAGCTGAGAATCCGGACAAGCTCCCAATCATCAAAGAGCTGCTGAACTATCATCAGGCTGATAACATACTGGTCATTGGAATGTATCTAGACCAACTGAAGATTATTGCAGATGAGGTGAAGGCTCCGTTAATCACGGGCAAGACGCCAAATGCAGAGAGGCAGCGACTTTACGAAGCATTCCGCGAGGAGGAGGAGAAGATTCTTGTCGTATCCAAAGTCGCCAACTTCGCACTGGACCTTCCTGATGCGAATGTTGCAGTCCAAGTTTCTGGTACATTTGGCTCGCGACAGGAAGAGGCTCAAAGACTGGGAAGAATCCTGCGACCGAAGGCGGATGGTAGCTTTGCCAGGTTCTACTCCTTGGTTACCAAGGACACAAGAGACATGGATTTCGCAGCTAAGCGTCAACTCTTCCTTACTGAGCAGGGCTACCAGTATGTCATAGCATCGGCTGATGAGGATATCTGGGAACGGCGGCCTGAGAGTTTCTTCAGCTAGACTACTCTGGCGATATCACTTGAAATGCATTGAGATTTGCTGCTTCAAGAGTTCAGTCTTCTCCTGCAGATAACTGAACATGGCCTTGATGAGTTTAGGGTCGGCCAAGTTCTCCTCTACTTGACCAGATTCAACTCGAATCAAACGTTCGGTGGTCCAAGACACCGCAGACATCAATGAGAGAATCTTCAAAGCCTCAACTCTAGATCGTACGGTTTCACTGTCGACAAGCGGGGCCTCTCCAGTCCACTCATCTCTTGGTTCTGCCAGCAAGTATGCTATGTCCAAGAGGGATTCACCATAGGAGCTTTCACTCCAATCGAGAAGAAGCGCACGACTCTCTTGAAAGACGATGTTGTTCGGTCGTAGGTCGCCGTGCATGAATGACCCTGACCAGAAGATCTCAGTGTCAACGAAGTTTCCGAGCGTATGATGCAATTCTTCAGTGGCACTGGCCATGGATTGGATCTTGAGAGAGTCTGACTTACTCAGATTCACCGCAGTCTGTATCCTTTGATACCAGTCGTCAATGTATTCAGAAGGTTTCGAGTACACGCGGGCGTTTGGCGGAGATTCCTGTTTCAGCTTGTGAATGACGTCACCTAGGAGCGTAAACTCCTGTGGAACTATCGACTGGAGATTGGAATGGACTGTCCCTGGTTCGTATCGGTACACCATGAATGGAGTAGTCAGAGCATCAGGAAGGAACCCGGTAGTGACAGGTTGTGGACAAAGCCCGTCCTTCACGAGCGTGCTACAGATAGAGAACTCGTACTCGAACGGATTGTAGTCCATTCCCTTTAGGCCAGGGAGTTTCAAGACATACGTATCGCTGTCTGAGGTCACGAGTAGGTTGATGTTTGCCATTCCGCCAACCAGAGAACGATGAACATGGAGGAGACTCTGTTGTAGCTCCGGCTCCAGCAACTCCTTGAGGTCCTCAGGTCGAAGACCATGTACCTGCTTGACTGCTCTTCCTCTCATGATGTGCGACTCAAGAACGCTTTCTCGCCACTTAAAGAATGTTCAATGAATTGCAGCCTCGGTCATGGTGGAGATGAGGACATGCTGGCCGAATGGTCTATTCCGCTTCGGATGCAATCCTTCCAATGGATGCCAAAAGTGCAGTGACCTGGATGAATGGGTTCTGCGCCTGGACGAGTCGATGGTCAATCTCAGCTACTCTGGCAAGCATTGCCTTCAGAACTTGAGGCTCAAGGCGTCTGCGGACGAGGTTTCGTTGAATCGCCAAGCAGACTTCTCCTGGTGAGTGGTTCTTCACTCCTAGAAGGCTTCTCAGTATCTTGCGTGAATCCACGAAAGAACCGGAAATTGCCAGGTCCACCATCTTCCGTACGCTCTTCACGAACTCGGTTTCTGAGCTCTCGTATACCTTAGTTTCCGTGACAGGTCGCCCATCAGCGGCTGCAATCTGTAGTAGATTAACTGCGAACCGTAGATCTCCCTCCGACTCCCGGGCAACGGCCTCGAGAGCCGCCGAGTCGATATCAACACCCTCTTTCTTTGCGATGCCACTGAGGAATGGAATAGCTGCGTCTTCGGTGACACTTGGAAAGTTGAGCGACAGGCTCCGAGATATCACGGCAGGACTCCAGCCTGCAAGAGTCGGCGTTGTGAAGATGAACCGACATACATCGCTGTAAATCTCCATGGTTCTTCGAAGGGCCTGTTGCATACTGCCGCTGAGTGCATCAGCCTCGTCCAACACAAGTACCTTCACCTTCTCGTCAGAAACAGTGACTGTGGATGCAAACAACCGGATTGCACCTTGCAGCAGCTGGGACCTGTTCGGATCCCTTGTTCTCCCTTTGGCCTTCAGTTCGCTCTTCACTTCTTTGAAGACCAGTGACATGTATTCGTCGAGTTCTGTGCGCTCGGACCGATCCAATTTGGCCAACGCCTTGATGTCACGCTTGGCTTGCGCAACCGAGTATCCAGAAACGTCTCTCACATTGAGCATCTTGAAGTTGGATGTGAATGCATCACCAAGAAACTCACGAGAGAAGAGCAAGGCGGCCGTCGTCTTTCCCGTACCGTAGGGACCATGCAAAACCATGTTCGGACACGAGCCTGACTCTGCCAGCTGGCGAAGCTGCCTGATGGCCCGGTCTTGTCCAATGAAATCGTTCCAGCTTTGAGGCCTGTATTTGACACTCCAGAGGGGCGGTTCCATTGGGTACACCTAGGCATCAGTACAGCTAGCCCAAAATAAGGTTGCCTTTGAGTAGCCGAAATCTTCCTATCCGCGGGAAGAATGGTCGAAACCAAAATGGTCTTAAACAGAGAAATTCAGGGGCCTTGGCTGCTACCCCAAAAAACCGTGGCTTGGAAATAACATGCCTAAAGAATCTCTCGAGAAAGAACTCGAGCATGTGCTCAGAGAAGACCTCATGGTCGCTTGCCAGTACTGGGACATAGATGTCAGCAGTAGCGAATCGGGTACAAAGCTTATCGCGTTGCTCGCCGAGAAGATGAGAGATGAGGAAACCAGAAACCGCGTCTTTGAAACATTCTCAGACAGAGAAAGAGACCTCCTGGGGATGCTCGCGCTCAACCGAGGAGCAATGAGCAATGACAAGCTGAAGCCCTTCAGGAAGATCTATAGCTACGGCCAGTTGAATCAGACAGAGCGGGACCTTAGGAAGAAGGGTGTCATTATCCGTCGGATGATGTCTAGGCTGACAGACTTTGGGAGAGAGGTTGCTGAGTTCAAGGTCCTCGATTTCTTCATGCCTTTCTTGACTGTGCTATTCTCGTCCAAACCGGAGCCTAGCCGTGAACTTCCTAAGAAGGCGAAGACTGTGGTTGATGATCGCGACACTCTTCTCATCGACATGCTATTGCTCGTATCCTATGCCGCAAAGAATGAAGTCAGAATGACGAGCTCGTGGGAATTCCCAAAACGAGAGATGGAACACATATTGTCTGCAATGTCCAAACCCACCGCGGAGAGGTTTGAACTCGTCCAGAAGATGGCGCGCAAGTCAGGAGCATACGGCATTGTTGAGGAAGATAGAGTGGTCCCAGGAAAGGTCGAACAACTCTTCTCAGGGAGGCAGGATGTCGTTTCGCGTCGGCTGCTTCTCTCAGCGCTTGGGAGGACAAGAGCGATCTGGGCGACACCAGACCAGCCCACTGAATACACGATGAACCTTGCTATCTGCCGCCTTAGAGAGAGCGACCAAGAAGAATGGATATCAGTAGAGGAGATGAAGGACTGGATTCGAAGTGAGCTCTTCATTGATGCTCAGCCGCTGAAATGGGTCCAGATTGATGTAGACAGAGTAAGGCTAGCCCTTGAAACCCCAATTCTGCTCGGCCTCGTCGAGAGTGCCTACCGAGGAAAGAAGCTCATGGCTGTCAGACTTACACAGATTGGTGAAAGAGTTCTCATCAATTCGCCTGAAAAGGAATCAGACGCGTCAGAGACTTTCTTTGTCTTGCCCAACTTTGAGCTGACAGCGTTCACTTCTCAGATGGACTACTACAAGTTGTATCGACTCATGCTCTTCTCCGAGCCGGTCAAGACGGATGTTGTAAGTACGTTCAAGATCACAGACAAGTCAGTCTTCCAAGCCACCGAGGTCGGCTTGAGAGAGAGTGACATCCTAGAGTTCCTTAGGGAAGAGAGCAGTAAGCCCGTTCCAAGGAATGTTGAGAGATCTATCAAAGACTGGACTTCTCAGACTACTTTCGCCACGGTGTCAGAGATTCATCTCTTTGAAACCGACACGGAGAGAGAGCTTGAAGACCTGCTTCTTCTCAAAGATTTCGAGAAGTACGTTGTCAGACAAGTTGGCCCGACTGCTGTGGTGGTTGAGGGCGATATGGAGGAACTCGATGACACCCTCGCGAAACACAAATGCAATGTCAGGCTTATCGGAAAGGAGGCAAGTCTAGAACCTCCCAGCCTGGGTACCACGATTGCAGAACAAGTGCTGCTGTTCGGGGATCATTCCGTGACAGATGTCCCAGATGACTGTCTAGGATGCCCAGCCATCCAATCCTGCAACAGGATTGTCAGACGAAAGGCACTAGTGAAGAAAGGTAGTGCCCGGTGAAAGTAGGCTGCAGAGGGTCACATTAGATATGCTTAAGTGATGGCTGATGGGCCAGCGGTTCAATCACAGGCGGCACTAGACGATGAGTGAGAGTAAAGAACAAGGAGCATTCAGGAGATTCATCCAAGACTACAGATTCAAGATGCTAATACCTGAGCTCCTGGTCGTATTTGGTGTCTGGTACCTTCTTCCTGAATCACTTACGTCGAATGTCTACACTTTCCTCGGACCTTGGATGTACTTATTCCAACCCCTAGAATTGGCACTCCCGAACTTCCCGAGTGGGATTCTCTGTTTCCTCACTGCTTTCACGCTGCACGGAATCTATCCTCTCGACAACTATCATGAGGGAAAGATTCCCGACCTGCCAAGGGCTGCAGTTCTTATGATAGGACTCTCCTTTGTGCTACTCCCAGTCTTGGTGCTCTTCCAGATGATTGGATATTATATGACGGAGGCCACGGAGTTCTTCTCAAGAAACCCTCTTTGGGAGAGGTTCGAGAGCTTCGGCGACCTGTTCTTCTATGCTGGAGCAATGTTCTTCGTAGGACTTCAGTGGTGGATGTTCATCCCTGTGTTCTTCTTGTCTCAGGGCATTGATGGAATCCACAAGATTGCACACCACGAGACTTCGAGTGAGAAGATAACATGGGTGTTTTACTTCATATTCCCGGCCTGCCTTCCCTTCTTCTTCAGCCCAGTTGAGATAGTGGCGATGGCAGCGTTGTCCATTCCAGCCTTTGCTTTCTATAGCTACATCCGTCCGTACTACACCTATGTCACAGCAGTTCACACTCTCACATTTGCCGTGCTAGTTCTAGTGACAATAGTCATCGCACCCTATTTGCCACTCATGAATACGTGGATTCCCGGATTCGTCCCACCTCATGATCCTGCGAGAATCTTCCCACCAGTATTAGAATGGTAGACAAGAAATAAGGTACGAGAGATAGCTGAGAATAGAAACAGGGCTCAATCAGCGAACGTCCGCTTGCGGGTGGCCAGGTCCTCATCTTCCTCACGAAGTTTGTGCTGGAAGGGTCTTCCTTGACCATAGATGGCCGGGTCAAGGCCTCTTGTCTTGGACATTATTACTACGAAGCCGCCAATCTGGATTGCTAGTGACGCGAATGCCATCAGCACGACATCAAAGAAGAATGGATGAATCGCAAAATCACTCAACTTGAAGACAGCAATAAAGCTGTAGGCAATCACCTGGATGACTATTCCAGCCATCAGAATCAAGACCCACTTGTTCGTCCAATTCGATCTTGCCATGATTCATTCATCCCCAAAGTCGGGGCCAGTGGATTGTTCTCGAAACTGAGCCACAATTAAAGGTGCCTATGACGACTCTAGTTCTTGGCTATCTTGACGCATCGTAGTTCCCTTTCAGTGACTCGGCCAGAAGGGCTGCGAGTCTTCTGAAATCGCGACTTGAGATGCTTGGAACGCTGCTTGTCCTCTGAGGGATGTCAAACCGTGCTACGAACACGGATACTTCTCCGTCCATCGAAGTTTCAATCATTGCTGGATAACGAGTTCCGATGTTGTAGTGCTCCTTCGAAACCGAAACCTGACTGCCTTTGTAGACAGTCCCAACAAGATACGGGTAGGCGAAGCCAGAATGAGAAACCTGCACCTGGATTGAAACAGTATCTGGCAGCCCGTCAACATATGTCTTGACTTCTGCATCCATAATCGTCTGAACACCAGACCGAACACCAAGCTCCACATTCAGGCCGGCACGGATCCCCGGAACCTTCTCAAGCTGGCTAGCGAAATCGTATACATCTCCCTTGATTGGTGGTTTGAAGAACTCCTCTGCATCAATCGCCGGAATCCTGAAGCCAATCACGAAGCCAGTTACTCCAACGACGGAATATAGAATCAGAATGATCAAAAGCGAGTCAATCAGAGGGTCGAAGAGTGGGCTGGCAAGAGTCTGATAGAATGAGGAGAGAAGTCCGAAAGCGAACGCCAGCGGAAGCATGCAGAATATCCATGCACACCCTCCAGGGTTGCCGTACAAGTGACCGTATGCATCTTCGTATTCCTCCACCATCTTCTCATAGTCAGAGAAGCTGACCCAGATTTTCCTTTCTTCCCATTCGTCCTGAACATAGTCTATTGCTCGTTTTGACAATGCTCCCATCAAGACTGACGCCAACATTAGAACGACTGGCAGAATTGTGTAGAGTTCTAGAACGACAGACTGGGGGTCCGAAGTTGTGACTCGGAGCAACACTGCGTATGCTACACAGATAATGAGAATAGCGGCAAAGGCCAGATTGACTCTTCCCTGACGAGAGTAGTCAACAATCGTATCTCCACTCAAGGTCTATCACTCACTCCTGTTTCACTCTGCATACAGATTGAGATAAGCACATCGTTTCCAAAGTGTTTCAGAAGGTGTCCTTCTTGATTCCTAAATCCTCAATGAGCTCCTCAACGAACTCGTTGCTACCATGCTCATCAAGATAAGTGGTCACACTCCACTTGACGAGACTAGCTAGTTGATCAACAGCGGTAGTCGGGTCCAAACGAATCTCCTTGCTCTTGTCTTCACTCTGGTCGCCACCGACCACAGTTGCGGCTACGATGGATGATCGCCCAAGATCGTCAATCTTCATCTCTATCTGGACAGATCCCTCAATAGCTTCAATGCGGGCCACAGGAGTCGGGCTGCGAATGGTGTAATACCCGCCTGCCTCACCAATTGAAAGCCTCACACCAGCCCAAGAAATCCCAGGGGTTGCCGAGAGAGTCTGGATGGCGGCTCGAATTGGACTCTTAGAGTGGAGCGGAAAATCGACGCTAGCACTATTCCTAGCCAGCCTATGTGAGAACACTGCCAGAGCCAGACCGTAGACGAGCACCAGTGCGCCGAAGAGAAATGGCACATATGCAG
Source organism: Promethearchaeota archaeon (assembly GCA_048939905.1). Classification (GTDB taxonomy): domain Archaea; phylum Asgardarchaeota; class Thorarchaeia; order Thorarchaeales; family Thorarchaeaceae; genus SMTZ1-83. The sequence goes on along the minus strand of JBHLPB010000071.1, from coordinate 64 downwards.
CCAACAATATGGATAATGACAGTATCAGAAGCGGCAGGCCACATGATAGGACGAAAGAAAGAGC
>JBHLPB010000280.1:0-2646 GCA_048939905.1 Promethearchaeota archaeon | reverse complement strand
ATTGACTACTGCCAAGAATGGAGTCATCCTTGCGGGCGGTGGTGTTCTTCTTTCCGAAGCGATGCCAGAGCTACAAAAGATTGCCGAGCGGTTGGCAATGCCTGTCGTTTGTACTATGGCTGGGAAGGGATCGTTCGCTGAGGACCACCCCCTATTCGGTTTCTTCACGGGTACAAAGGGGTCTCCTATTGGCAACGAGCTAACACGCAATGCAGATGTGATCCTTGCCCTCGGTTGTCGTTTTGCGGATGAAACGACAAGCAGCTACAAACAGGGGGTGTCCTTTGATATCCCTAAGTCGAAGATCATCCAGATTGACATCGATCCTGGAGAGTTAGGGAAGAACTACTTCACGCCCGTGCCAATTCATGGAGACGTGAAATCTACCCTGCAATTGATTCTCCAGAATCTGGATGCCCGAGGCTATTCTAGAGACCATAGAGTTGCAGAGATCTCTGTCTGGTTGAAAGAGCAACGTACGAAGTGGCTACAATCGCTTTCGGCGCAACGTGAAGGAGAGCCGATGACTATCTCTCTAATGCTTCATGAACTGAGGAAATCTGTCCCAAGGGATGCTTTTATCGTCACAAGTGCCGGACACACACAGGCCGCCCTATTTCAAGAGTTCCCCATTCTGGAGCCCGGCACGCATATCACTTCCGGAGGTTTTAGCACTATGGGCTTCGGGCTTCCTGCAGCCATGGGTGTGAAGCTGGCTCATCCGGACCGCTCAGTTGTGTCCGTGGAGGGCGATGGTAGCTTTCTAATGACCTGTCAGGAGCTTGCCACTGCAGTGCAATATGGAATTCCGATTGTAGTGGTTCTGGCCGACAACCAGGGTTGGATAAGCATCCGTGACCTTCAGATAGATGCTTATGGTCCTGAACGTGTCTATGCTACGGAGTTTCTGAAGAAGACCGGAGATCTGTACTCTCCAGACTTTGTGAAGTTGGCGGAGTCCTTTGGCTGCTGGACCAAGAAGGCCGACACTTCATCCGACTTCCGCGATGCAGTTTCCGAGGCTTTGAACCAAGACATTCCGGCTGTTGTTGTGACTCAAGTTGCACGTGAACACCCGAGAAGCGAGTCTCCAGTCTACGGTTGGTGGGATGTGCCTAGGCCTGAGTATTTGGACTGAATCCAAACAAGATTGGACACCAATCCGACGATCTCTCTTGGTGTCTAGACATCGAGTTCTAGGCGACCTCCGAAATCTTCCTCTTGTGAATCTGATCGCGCTGTTTCTTGACTGACCTCCACTCTTCACCTGTCAGCCTGAATCTTGTCATTCCCAGAGCACCCATCAGCAAGGCAACGGCTGGGAACACGCCCAGCAGAAGCCGAAGTCCAAGAATCGTTTCTGCTCCCGGCAAGGGGTCAAAGACTGCCCATCCAGTGCTGTTGAAGACCGAAGCAATCGAGAGGAAGATGAATACTACTGATAGACGCATGATTAAGGCATTGACGCCAAAGAAGGCACCTTCTCTTCTGACGCCGGTTTGGACCTCATCCTCATCAATGATGTGAGCTATGATAAGGTCTCTCAGTTGAAGATTCCCAGCCAAGCCTATCCCGTTAATCGCAAACACAATCAGAGCTACCGTCACATCACTCACGAAGACAAAGACAGCCAGAGTCACAGCCCAGAACACCATTGCGACCATCCACGTCTTTCTGAGGTCGTCCCATCTGTCTACTAGGTACTTCCAGAGGTTAACGAATATGCCGCCTGAGATGAAAGCCGCTGCAAGAAGCAGGCCAAGCATTATGGTTTCACCCGCGCCTATGTTCAACACAAATTGGCCATAGAGCGGAATTATCGTGGGTATAAGGCCAAACACATACCAGACGCAGGTGTTGGCAACAAGATACCACTGGAAGGTTCTGTTTCCCAGCGTATGTCTGAAGGCCTTGCCCCAATTCGGTACTGACTGACTGTCGGAACTGAACTCGGGCCGCTCCCGCACCCCCCAAAGCAACGTGATTGTATAGCAGATGGCTGCAGCGATTGCAAGAATCACTCCAGAGAACTGATACTCAGAGAGGACTTGCGCCGCAGGTACTGTTGCTGCAGACAGGTCCGAGATAAACAGTGTTGGCACGATAAATGCAACAATGAGGCCAATCACCGTGAACATAGAGCGGTAGTTGTTAGCCGAGTTCCTCTCTTTCTCCTCCAGCCACATCTCAGGGAAGAGGGATGTGATGTTGAGACTCACCATTGTGAAGAGCGTGTCAAAGACCATGATCATGACCAGGAAGTAGACGAATGACAACGCCATGTTTCCTGAGGGCGGAGTCCAGAGGAATATCATCATGAGGCTAAGTGGGATGAACCCCGCGGCTATCCACGGCTTTCGGCGGCCCCATTTCGTCTTGGTCCTGTCAGATGCTAGCCCTAGGAGTGGGTCATTGACTGCGTTCCATAGGCTCCACATAACAAAACCAAGGGTTACGAGGTTGACATCCACTCCGACGACAGCATAATAGAATGTGAATATCAAGAATGTGAAAGCGAAGTATGTTATCTGGTCCCCTGAGCCCCCGCCTATGGCAAAAGCAACCTTGTTTCCAGGTTTGTAGTCATCTGAAGACATCGAATCTTCCCCGTGCGCTGAGGTTTTGGCTGGGACACACTACATAACA
>JBHLPB010000070.1:0-10695 GCA_048939905.1 Promethearchaeota archaeon | reverse complement strand
TCAACCATCAACACAATGCGATGATATGCTCCCTCTATCCTGAGCAAAGTTGACATGGCATCAAGTGCCACTAGTCCAGTTTCATTGGCTGGAAGTCTGAAGGTCAGCTGAAAGAGTGGAATCATTGAGGCAAACTCGGAGGCGACAACTTCCCTTGCGGTTACCCAATCAGATTCACACTCGCCTGTTATTGTTCTGCAAAGCTCATCATCAACTGCGGCGCTTATTCTCTCTAGGTGTTCAGCGATTCTTTCGAGCCCGTCTACAATATCTGCTCGCTCAATGGGTTCTTCGTTCAATCTCCTTCCTCCATGAAGTCCAATCTGGTCCAGCCCAGAGCAATATTCAAGCGAATCTTGCTCCTTCGAATCTTGACTTCTATACCTGTTTCTATTGGCTCACTGAATGGTAGAGTAATCACACCTTCTCGCAGACTTGGCATCGGTAGCTCAAGACTCTCACCTCTCCGGATCTCATCCGCTAGCTTCTCCAACATGTCTGCGAGAGCGCTTTGTGTAAGTTCCTCCTCAAACTCAAACTGATCGATGTCCATGGTCTTCTCCTCATGGAACTCCTTCTATGCCGTAACTTGAATCATGCCTTTTTAGAGTAACTCTTTGGACTGAACAAGGGGGACAATGCTATCAGAGAGAACCATCACCCTTAATTGCGAACCAGCCGCCTGAGAAGGGCAATCCGCACAGGTCCTGTGTTCAGAGGGATTTGACAATGGGTGAAGAAGAAGAAATGGTCGTGACTCCCTGGGAAGTCAAGGGGAAGATCGACTACGACCGCCTAATCAAGGAGTTTGGAACGGAGCGAATAACTCCCCAACTCAAGCAACGAATGTACAGAATCACAAAAGAAACGCACATCATGCTTGAGCGTGATTACTTCTTCTCCCACCGTGACCTCAATTGGATTCTTGATGAGTACGACAAGAAGAACAAGTTTACACTCTACACTGGTCGAGGTCCGAGCGGCCATACTCACATCGGCCATCTTCCCACATGGATGTTCACCAAGTGGATGCAGGACCGCTTCGACACGCGACTCTACTTCCAGATGACAAATGATGAGAAGTATGTGTTTGAGCCCCAGCTTAGTCTTGACGACGTAAGGAGATTCACCTACGAGAATACACTCGACCTGCTTGCTCTCGGATTCGAGCCTGAGAACACTTTCATCATCGAGGACATTGAACACATCGATCTTCTGTACGAGATAGCTGTTCAAGTGGCCAAGAAGGTCACATTCTCAGCAGCAAGGGCCGTCTTTGGCTTCGACAACAGCATGAACATTGGTGGAATCTGGTTTCCCGCGATGCAGGCTGTTCCTGCTTTCATTCACTCGTGGTTGTATGGAGAGAAGACCCCTTGCATCATACCCTGCGCAATTGATCAGGATCCATACTGGCGAGTCACACGTGATGTAGCTGAGAGAGTTGGCTTCTACAAGCCTGCCTCTATTCAGAATAGATTCATTCCAGGCCTGAAGGAGGGAGGGAAGATGTCAGCATCCGACCCTATGTCTACAATTTTCACAACGGACACCCTCAAAATGGCAAAGAAGAAGGTCATGAATGCATTCACCGGTGGACGAGCCACGGTGGAGGAACAGCGAAGATTGGGAGCCAACCCAGACATATGTAGCGTCTTCAAGTATTATGAATTCATGTTCATGCCTGATGACAAAGAGCTTGAAGACATTGAACGGCAGTGCAGGGGCGGCGAGATTCTCTGTGGAGAATGTAAACAGATTCTTGCCCCGCGCATGGTCGACTTTCTGGAGAAACACCAAGCTGCCAGAGAGGATGTTAAGGACCGCGTGGAAGAATTCTCAGCTTCCAGACTCCGTGACGATATCAAGAGATGAGCAAAGGAGCTCCATTCTTCAGCCAGCTAATGTTCCAACCTGCTTCACCAGATGTGTGACGAAGTCTTAAATGCCTCCGGAACGACGTTGCCCCCAGAGACTCTCAGGAGAGTTGATGATGAGTTCTGAAGCACAAGCAGTGGACGTCTTCAAATGTCCGGTCTGCAGCGGAAACGTCAAAACCGGTCCTGATGATGTTGTGATTACCTGCACCTACTGTGGCAGCACTACCACCATCGAAGGAAAGGCCATTGGCGACCATCTCATGGAGTCCGGTGTGGACATTGATGACCGTCTACAGGGCTTCCGCCAGTTCTTAGACAAGAACAAGGGCATGAACAAGTCACTACCACAGAAAGTGGAAGTAGTCGAGAACAAGATCATCTTCGTGCCAGTGTGGACCTCGAAGGTGAAGGCTGACAGTTGGTACAAAGGCTACGAGACAGTTCAAGTTCCTGTTCAGAAGACTAGGACTGTGCGGGACTCGGAAGGCAGAACTAGGACCGAAACCTATACGGATTATGAGCCGGGTTACGTTCCTGTTCAGGACGAGATCCATACTGACACCGATGAGCGTCTATTAGCTCGAAAGGGTGCTCGATTCTATGGTCTCGAAGAGTACTTGGAGAAAGTCGAAATCAAGGAAACCGAACCTTACAACTTCGAGAAGATCAAGGATCTAAAGTCAACTGTACGCGGCGATGAAGTTGAGTTGACTATTCTGAATGCAGAGATAGGTCAGGAAGAGTTCGAGAAGACAGTTCATGGCAGGGTCGCTGACCGACATAGGTCTCAGGCAAATAGCGCCTTGACAGAGTTGTTCGACTGCAGGACGACTACGCAGGTCAGAGGTACAACCTACCTACAGGCACCATTCTCTCTTGTCAGGTACAAGTTTGAGGGTGACCTATACAAGGCCGCCATGGACGGACACACTGGGAGAATAGTGCTAGGGGAGATTCCTATCACGAAGGCCCAACGTGCCATGTGGACGTTCTTGGGGTTGATAGGAATAGTTCTCGCTACAGTCGGTGGCCAGCTTGCCTATGATAATCTGCCAACCGAAAACACGACAATGATCATTCTCGGTGTGGCGCTGGTCATCGTCGGTATCATAATGGCTATAGCTGGGTTCAGAGTGCTAATAATGACCCAGCGGGAGAAGAGGGGGTGACCAGATGGCGAGATGTGCATTTTGTGACGCAGACTTTGAGGCTGGACGCGGCGATGTCTTGCTTGTATGTCCATATTGTGGGACCGCGCAGACCACCGCAGGAGCCAAGTTCACAGACCACTACATGATTCGAGTGCATTTTGATCAGTCTGAAGCTCAGACTACTCTTCTAGACTGGGTTTCGAAACAGCTGGGGGCACCTTCTGACCTTCCGGCCAAGGCGCGGTTCGTAAAGTACGAGCAATTATGGTATCCTTTCTGGATTAGTAGGGTGGATTCGCACTCGACATATCGTGGTCTGGGGAGAGACGCAAACTTCTACAATGAGTGGCCGCAACGTCGTGGAGCCTACAAGCGGTTTGAGTACTTCTGGAAACCGGAATCGGGAGAGTTCACGAGACGTCATGAGATTAGCATTGCTGCAGTGGCGGGGATTGACGAAGACGTAGCGCGGCATCCGATACCAACCCGGGCAAAGGAATTCTTCAGCCATGCTCATGCCGAAGAGTTCGACGGAAAAGTCCTGCACTCAATGGTATCCGAGGAAGATGCAAAGAAGCAGGCGAAGTCGATTGCTTATGAGCGGCAGACTGTTCTCATCATGGATGAAGTCGACAAGGTTGAGGAACGCGATGACAACCTTGACGTGGGAGAAACGTTTCTCATCCACGTTCCCGTATGGGAACTAGAGTACCGGTACGGGAATAGTAAGTACAAGGCGTCTGTGGCGGCAGCAACAGGATACGTCATTGAGAGCAAGTATCCTCGTTCCATGGCCTTCCGGGCTGGTGGGATTGGGATAGGCCTGATTCTTCTGCTTGGTGGCGTAGGACTGTTAGCTCTTGCCCTTGTAGCCGAGCTATTCGTGGGCGGCGGCCTCGTTGGCGGAAGTCTTCTGACGGTTCTCGGACTGGTGTTGCTCTACAAGGGTGCCTCACGTAAGGAAGCGAAAGAGGAGATCTAGGGTACCTTCCTCAGACTCCTTTCCCTCCTTTTTTTTCATCGACCAGTGTGAACTAGGGGGCGGATTGACCCCTCAAGGCCGTGCCGTTCCAAGAGGTTAGTTTCATCAATCCAAACCCCCAGTTCTGGTCGGAGGACGGAACGCAGGACTGCGGGGATCTTCTCCCTGTCCTCAAGGAAGACAGGGTCTGTCTGGAGTGTTTCTCTCATCCCAGCCCTCGCAATCCATGGTCCCAGCACGTGATTTCTTGTGTTTCTAGAGAGATGGAACACCGTGACATGTGAAGTGCTTCTTTCAGCCAAGAGAGCACAATAAGCGGAGTAGCGTGCATGGTCGGCGAATACAGATGTCTTGGCATCGAGGTCCGGATGGCGTGAACTCTCAATGCTAACACCTCGTGACACCGGCTTTCGGGCCATGTCAAGCTTGACGTAGTCAACTCGAGGTTCACCTGGAGTCATCAGTATTGTAAAGCGGTCACCGAATAGATCTCCCGTGTAGATTCTTGATGCCTCGGCGGACGGAGTGTCTATGAGCTCCATCACTGCCCGATTGACGAAGACGTCAATGACTGCTTTGTACGCGCTCCTCAGAGGGATCATCCTTCTGCTCTCATGACGCCCAAGAAGTCCCACCGCCATCAGTCGGACAACGAAGTCCAGAGAGTAGTCATAGTCGAGAAGTTTCCAGATACCGTCTGACGCGGGAATGTCCTTCTCAGTCACCCCCTTCGCGACTCTGCTAAAATCGGGTTCAGAGTCCAGCTGTAGGGATTGTACGCGCACAATCGGACTGCTGGGGAGAAGTGCACCCACTGGTCTCAAGCCCTCTAGGGGTAGATTCGGAGCATCCACTTCCAGTGCAACAGGACTAACGGAGAGAGCCAAACTCTGGAGGGTTTCGATGGTGCTGGAAGGACTCATCTCCCGGGCGTCAACGGGCATGACGAATCGGTAGAGATGTTTCCGCATGGTCAAGATTGCCTCTCTGTCAAGTCCTTGCCAAGCGTCTGGATGGTCGAAAATCGAAAGGAATTCTGATGGCTGCCGAGATGCGAGCACTCCGGCCATCAAAACGGGGTATTTGGCAGTCTCTAAGAAGACACCTGGAGGTGAAAAGACAGTCAGATGTCTTGATTCTGGAATAGTTTCAAGTTGCATCTGAGTGGTGAGAATCTGACCGACTGCCATAGTCATACCCCAAAGAGAGTGTGGATCCGCTTGATACTTTGTCTCGATCTGCTATGTCCGTTATCTCTAGAGGCCATCTGATGCACAGTACGTTGTTGGCATGGGGGGAGTCATCCGAAAGTAATCAGACTCTGCCCAAGATGCGACAGAGAAGATGTCCTCCGAAACCTATTGCTTGAGCACCTCACGAATTCCCGCAACAAGCGTTTCGTAGATTTCCTCAGGTGATTCTGCGGCCACAAATCCTCCTGTATACACGTTTCTGCTGCCTCCGCCCCTCCCACCTAATTGCTCAACGATCGGCTCGACGTAGTCCTTTGCCTCGAGTTTGAGATCGTTCAACCAGAGGATGAAATTCGGTCTCTCAGAAGGGGAGAAGAGAAGAGCAGCTGTCGGCCCCTCCATCGGCATCTTCTTGAGAATACTCTTCAGGGATTTCGCGTCCAGTCCTGGCACCGACTCGTGAAAGAATCTCACCTCACCGATGTTCTCTACGGATGGGCCCTCAGTCAGCAGTCCCATAACTTTCTCCGATAGTGATCTCTTCTCGGATAGGAGTTCCTTCGCCTTGTCGAGGACTGAACCCACTTGCTCCATCTCGAAGGGATACTCGTTCTTTCTAAGAAGGACCAGATTGTATATTCTGCTCAACTCATGTACTGCTCTCTCGCCTGTCAGGAAGCTGAGTCGAACACTCTCTCCAGTGGCCTTGAAGTCTGTGAGCTTGAAGACTTGGATATCTCGAGTATTGCCGACATGAATCCCAGAACACGCGGAGCGATCATAGTCACCTACTCTGACAACTCTCATGACATCGTGCTTGTCGGATAGCCCTTCTCGAGCACGAATCTCTGGACTCAGTTCGGACGCACTCACGAATTCTGTCTTGACCGGGTATCCCTCCGCGATTATCCTCTGGACCTCTCTCTCGCCGTCAACGAGACTCTCAAAGCTCACATCTGCTCCTTCAAAGTCCACAGTCCCACGATCATCATCAATCCAGATGTACCCGAGTTCGACATCATCATGTTTCTTCTTGATGGCTGCCGCGAACAGGTGTTCCCCCGTGTGGGCTCTCATCATGGCTCTCCGCCACTTGATGTCAACTAAGAGAACCGCGGACGACCCCGGAGGGACGCGTTCCTTCGTGATGAGAGTTGTCTGTCCATCGACGGTGACAGTGTCAACGAAAAGAATCTCATGCTCTTCAAGAAGAAGAGTGCCTCTGTCACCTGCCTGCCCTCCCCCTGCAGGGCGTACTACCTCCTCTTGGATTACGGTCGCAAAATGCCCTAAATGCGGCTTGCAGGTCATTATGTGTACAGAGAACTCGTTCTTCATAGGGTCTGTCCAGTAGGGATGTGCCTCTACCATCTGAATACACGTCCGCCGAAATCGATAAAGCAGGGACGCACATTTCTTTACTAACCTAACGGATGCCCTGAGGTCAAGCTTGATGTCACGATTCTTAAAGAAGGACCCCGTCAAGAAGGCGAAGAAGCACATAGATAGAGCGTTACGGGAACTCGAGGATGGCTACGCAGACTATGCCAGCCAGGAATACGAGAAGGCTGCCAATCTCTTTCTGGAGGCTGCAGAGGAGGATTTTGCAGTGAAGTACTTTCGAGAAGCCTCTTATTGCGCTCTTGAGAGCAACGACCATGTGAGAGCCGCTAATATGAAGATTCAAGCGGCAGACGTTCTTCTGGTGGACGGGAGATTTGACGAGGGTGGAGGTCTATACTCTGAAGCATCTGATCATCTCTATCGAGAGAAGAAGGTGAAGGAATCAACTCGGATTGCATCAGTGGGAATTCTTGCCTATCTGGCGGCCCGCAGCTTTGAAACGGGTGTCAATCTGATCAGGAAGATTGACCGACGCCTGTCGGGCATATCCCCAGGCAAGGTTCCGACACTTGAGTTGGCCCGTCTGAGTGTGAGCATCCTCTGCGAGGGGGGAGACGTGCCGGCGAAGATGCTAAAGAAAGCCATCCAAGCGGCGAAACCGAGACCCGCAGAAGAGGGTCTCTTCTCATTTCTCACCGAATCGGTCCAGATTGCCCGAGATACAGAGGTTATGATTGAGTGGGCTGGCAAGGCTCAGGATGAGGTGCAGGCAAAGACACCAATAGAGTTTGAGCTCAGATACAAGTGTCCCGCGCCAGTTAGGGTCATCGACTATCGCTACTCTCTATCGAATAGTCTCAAGTTCATGAAGGAACCCACGATGGAGCAGAAGGTTGCGAAAGAGGACTCATGGCTCCTAGAAGTGTTGCCCGTTCTCGATGGAAGTGGCACCGTGGGTCCTTTCAGTCTCACGCTTGAGGGCGAGAATGTACTCGTGAACAAGATGAGCAACTCGCTTGATTTCAGAATCACTCGTCCCCCTTCCGATTTGTCTGTGGAGATATCTCCAGAGAGAGTTTCATGCGGCCTTGGTGATGAGGCAATTCTCGACGTGACGTTTGTCAACGAAGGTGACGGGTCCGCTGAGAACATCAAAGTGACTGTTGAGCTCTCAGAGGGACTTGAAATCTCACTAGGAAGTCATGAGAAGGTCATAGAGTTCATTGGGCCGAAGGAACGAATGAGATTCCAGTTATTCGTAAGGGGGATGGCCTTGGGGGACGAAACTGTTACAATCAGAGCCGAAGGTTCTCGCAAGGGCGAGGAAGCAACCAAATCATGCACGGTCCAGGTGGCTTGAAGCGAGTCATTTCCTCCTACGTTGTTTCTCCACATCCTCTCTGATATCCAAACAGGCACCCATCAATTCCTGGATTGTGTCTTGTCCCTTGAATGCCTTCAGATGATCATCTGCATCATCCAGGCGATTCTCGGCCAGAGATTCGACAAAGGAAACAAGGGTTTCTAGCCATTCTCCCCTGGTCTTGTCGATTGCCCTTCTGGCCTTCTCTATCCGATCCTTCGCTTCGGCCATCTTCTCAATTGTGGCAAATCCCATAGCTGCGAGTGACAGATCTATCACCGTAGTCTGAGCCTTCCCCTCTTCAACAGCCTTCTCAGCTGCTTTGTCGTATAGATTACCCATGTTCTCTGCACACGTAAGGAAGTAATCTCTGTTCCCGAGCTTGTGGCAGGAGAACGCAGCCCACAGATATGCTTGTGCAGCTGTTTCAGTCAAGTCCTCCTTCAACGCATTCTCGGAGGAATGCTCAAACAGTGTCAACGCAGTGTCAAACTCACTGACCTGCTTGTACTGGGTAGCAGCCTCGAAATAGGCCGTTGCCGCGGCCTTGCTGTCACCAGCACTGACCCTGTCCTCGGCATGCATATGGTAATACTCCGCGGACTTCCTGGTCATGTCAATCACACGGTCAAGATAGCAGGCGGCGGCCTGTTTGTACTGATGAGCAGCCTGATTGAACCTCTCATCTTCTACGAACTCACCCGCAAGTCGCTCCCATTGTGAACATTCGTCTTCCATGATTATCCTGACCCCTGCGATGACTCAGTCGGAGTACCCTCTGCATTACCCATGCAGGGTGCGTAACGAGTGGTTGTCTCACTCAAATATGTTGCTCCGATGGATGGCTGCGCCATAAATCGAAAGCCCTCGTTTCTGTTGTCCATTCGAGCACTGGGTGCTAGTCCACTGTTGGAGGGACCAAGATTTCAAGAATCTCAGAAGAAGGAATTCCGCAGAAATCCTTGGATGCCAGCCAGTAACCCTCTTCTCCAATCACTACTAAGGAGAAGCCCTCGTCCATAAGTCTCAGTAGGTACTCCATGTGAACTATCATGTCCAAGGGCAGTTTCCTTGTGGACGGCGCTTGTTCATCAAGAGGAGAAGGATTGGGCGTGGAGATTCCCACCTCGACTGCAAGGTGATGTGGGTCTTTCAATGTCCGCACGAGCAGTATCTCTACCCAATCATTTCTCATCACAACCGAAATCCATTGATCAGATACGATTTCGTCAGAAGAAGGAATTGAGGAATTTGCCACTTGCTGAAAACTGGACACAAAAGGCCATTTAGATTCATCCTTCAGACTATGCGGCTGGCTGTTTTCAACCATCCCTATTCCATCCCCAGACTTGAGTTTCTTCAAAGGTTCAGTCCTGTATCCAAGTTTGCCCTTCTTCTGCCAAATTGAGTTCCGAAATTGATAACGACCTCTTTCCTACTTACGCCTAAGAAAGACGATAGTAGCAAGTACCACAACAACAGCGCCACCAATGCCAATGGCCAACAACTCTACAGGGGGACCGGGTGGAGTGTCGTCCACAACGATGTAGTCAATTGCCCAATCATGTGCGAAATAGATCTGAAACTTCTCAGAACTAGTCATTTCAGAGTTCGTTCCAGAAAGAATGTGCGTGCCATTGAGGTAGACATTCATGTCCCCAGCTGCAGTTCGTGTGACCTTCAAGTGATGAATAGTGCCCCTGAGGTCTTCCGCGTTTCCCTCAAGACCTTGGTAGGTATCCAAGTCTATGGAGGCACCGCCTGGAGGAGCATACTCGAGCGTGTATATGTACTGTCTGGGGATACTACCACGGTGTTCTATCTGAACACCGCAGAATTCGTTTCCTGATCTCATTATGGACATCTTGAGGGCTGCCGTTCTAATATCCCCTGGTGACCATTCCCAGCAGTCAATAGCATCGAAACTCCAGGAGCCAACCGTTACATTACTCGGGCGGCTTAACTGTGTATATGAAGACCCCCGAAGACAGCCATCAATTGTCTTTGGAGAGCCTCTCTCGGTAGTCCACTCGTCTAGATTGTCAAAGACCTCTTCCCAGCTTGAATCCGCACACGCCAGGGTGGGTATGGCCAATACTATGCAGAGTCCGAGCGCTACCACGAGTACTCTCAATCTATTCTCTCTCATTCTTTCTCATCTCCTAATATGTTCAAAGAACGTGCAATGGTTGAATATCAATTAGCGGTAACAGTAATCTGGAAGCTATGGCTCAGCTAGGGTCAAGAACTGCCAAAGCTTAAACCTCGATGTTATCAGAATGGTAGTAGTAGAAATGATGGACTACCCATACTTTCAGATCATGAATCCACAGACTCTCTAGATGCGATTCTTGGCATCACTCGATTTCCTCGATCATTTCATCCAGCAGAAATTCCCCCAGCCATGGGAACTTCTTATGAGAAAGAAAGACGAGTGGGGTTGCAGAGTTGATATAGGACCTCTGTCGGACGGTCTTGCATATGGCACAGGCCTCTCTAATGTCATCTGGTTCAAACCACGCGAAGATGACAGGTTCTGTTGCCGACTGAAAGAAATCAAATACGCTTCCCGGGAATTCTTCACTCAACCAGTCACACACTTCCTGATTCGAAGCGGCGTTCTCATCGATCTGAATCTTCAGAACCAGGTCAATCCCCCTGGCGAACGTGTGGCTAATTCTAATACTGAAACGGAATGCTCCGCTCTCACGTATCTCTCTAAGTACCTTGCGCGTACGCTTCAAAGAGAGTCCAGAGTTTTCTGAAATGTCCCTCATTTGCA
>JBHLPB010000279.1:0-2669 GCA_048939905.1 Promethearchaeota archaeon | reverse complement strand
AGATCCTGCTTCTCAAGACTGCGAATGCTCCGTTCCCAGAATGTTGGGTCGCCCTTGACAAGTTTCAATGCAAAACGGACTAGGAAAAACCCTACTATCATCGCACAGAATAGAACGACCATTATGAGAGTATCCTGGTAGATGTTCATTGTTGCTCCACTTCTCGGATAATTCTACAGGAAAGCTTGTCCTTCAGGTGCATTGACATTGTTCAGTAATCTTCTTGAGTGTATATGTATACAGTATTCTCCACCAGATTCGTGGCTAATGAGTCATTCAGAGAGGGTTCACACAAAATGGCATCCAGATTCCAAGACGGCGGATTGTTCAAATCAGTCCTTATTGGAGATGGAGCAGTCGGCAAGACCAGCATACGCCGAAGATACATGGGAGACGAGTTCACAGAGGGCCATCTTGCCACTATTGGAGTCGACTTTGCCCAGAAGTGGGTCTACTTTGAGGGAGCCACTGTTAGATGGGTGATCTGGGACCTCTCAGGCCAGCCCACTTTTCAAACGGTTCGCAAGCATTACTATACGGGATCCTCTGGCATCATTCTTGTATACTCCGTTACAGACCGTGATTCATTTGATAATGCCTCGAAATGGCTGGTTGAAGCCTACAAGTACATGGGACAGCTACCACCCACTGCGATTGTGGCCAACAAGATTGATCTACGTGAATCATATGCTGAGGGCGCCCTGATTTCAACAGAAGAAGGTCGGGAGTTTGCCAATTACTTTCGAGAGAAACTCAAGGTGCCGGCTGTTTTCATAGAGACTTCTGCGAAGACCGGAGAGAACATCGAACACATGTTCACTGAACTGCTCAGGTTGATTGCGGAGGAAGAAGCGCAAATCTAATCCGTCACTCTATTTCCATCCAAGATGTCTTAAGAGTCTGGAGGAACACTCACTCGACCAGTGGGTCAGACATGTCTGGGTCATGTGGTCTGGTCGGTGGACTGCAAAAGAGTGACGGAGCTAGTCCCTTTACTGCATTTGAGGTGACACCATAGTGCAGCTGGCATTCACATATGGCATGTATTTCATTGGCGCAGCCCTTGTCACCTACACGATAGCAGTCTGGGGTGAGCAGATAACCGGGGAGTTGAAGCCAGTATTCGTACTGATGTTTTGCATCGGCGTCATCTGTGATACGACTGGCACAACCATCATGGCATTGAACTTGGACACCGGAGGAACGGTCCTTGGTCCTCTAGACGCACTCTTTCACTCAATCACTGGGCTAGCGGCCATCATTCTGATGTTGATTCACGCTGTATGGGCAACAAGGGTCCTTCTTAGACAAGATGTGGCCTCGGCAGAGAATTTCCACAAGTTCTCCAAATACGTGTGGCTATTCTGGCTTGTACCATTCTTCTCACCCATGGTCGCTCAGATGATCTAGAATGCATCAGGGTAAAGCGAGAAGGGCTCTGTCAAGAGAGCTCCAGCGAAAGCGTTGAGAGGGTTTCCATCTGCTCTGACGACAAAGATACGCGCATAGCTCCTGCGTTCTGCTCTGCTTGGTATGTCTTGCTAGCTCCAGGAATCGCGACAATTGTGTCACCGTGGTAGTTGGTGGCCCAGCTCAGAGCGACCTGGGCTGCAGTTGCTTCTTGCTCGACTGCAATCTCCTCGAGGAGTCCGACAAGCGGCTGACTATTCTTGAGCTTGCGACGAAGCGTTATCCTGCGGAAGCGGGGCATGCCATTGAACAGCTCGGGGTTGTTGTGCAACCTTCCAGTAAGGAGCCCCATCCCTAGGGGGGTGTAGGCTGTGATTGTAACTCCAAGTTCTTTCGCTGTTTCAAGAATACTATTGGATTCGATTCGTCGGTCCAGAAGACTAAAGCGGACTTGATTGGTTCCGAGGGGGATTCCACGATCAGAGAGTGCCTCATGCGCGGTGGCCATCTTCTCACTCGAGAAGTTGCTCACTCCTACGGCACGGATGACGCCTGAGTCGACCAGGTCTGCCATCGCATCCATCTGTGCTTTGACTGATGACCTTGAGTACGGTTGATGAACTAGATAGAGGTCTATCGGATATGGCTCCAGTCTACGAGTGCTCTTCTCAGCAGATTTGTGTATCGATTTGGCACTCTTCATAATGGGCAGCCACTTTGTCGTAATGATAACCTCACCTGGTGATATGTTGGCGGCTGTCAAAGCATGAGCGACGGCCCTCTCCGATTCTCCTGAACCGTATGCCTCAGCGGTGTCAATCCAGTTGATTCCGGAGTCAACAGCTACCTTAACTACCTTATCTTCGATTTCAATTGGAATGGTGGACAAATAGAACCTAAAGAAGGACTTTCCTCCAGAGAACTGCATTGCTCCCAGGCCAATTGGGCTGACCTCAAGGTCTGTCTTGCCCAGACGCCTCTTTGTAACCTTTGATGACATCCTTTCCTTGGTCTCCTATACTGAGGTGGCTCCATGATTGACTGCTAAAAGTCTGCGTATATGGGACCATTAGGAGGTAGATACATAAACCGAAGGCAAACTGGAAACCTTATGACTGCATCTCCCTCTTCAGACATTGAAGACAGGGTCGCTGAACTTCTCTCAAGACTGACAATCAAAGAAAAACTCATGCTCTTGACCAGTCAGGGTCGACATCGGATCTACACAACCAAGCCCATACGTCGAGTAGGCATCCCAT
>JBHLPB010000069.1:0-10739 GCA_048939905.1 Promethearchaeota archaeon | reverse complement strand
AGCCATTGTCATCACGCTCGACACTCCGTACTTCAGTAATCTCCTTGATTGTCGCTCCACTCTTCTTTACTTGCTGTTTCATCTTCTCTGCCAATTCAATTCCGGTAATGTAGGAGTAGCCTGGATAGTTCTCAATCCCTGGACTGGTCGCTTGTGCTCCGCCTAGAACTCTGGATTCCAAGAGTATGGTCTTTAGGCCGTAGCGGGCAGCATAGATGGCTGCAGTCATACCTGCAGGACCCCCGCCTACTACCGCAAGTTCCCAGTTCAGATCCTCCGTCATCTTGGCCTTTCCTCTATGAGGGTCTATTTCTCTCTCGAGTCTTTTCATGCACTTAATAGTTGTTTGGAGCAATTCACTTCGGTGCAAGCTCCTCAAGCATGCCGTCGTCTCTCAGTTCTATGGGGGACCACGCATGTCGTCCAATCGGCCTAAGCAAATCAGCAATCCGAGTGAATGTCACTTCTCTTAGTGGAAAATCATCTCGCTTCTGCAGAAACGAGGCTTTTCGGAACTTCTCAGGGTCATATTGGAATATCTGACCGGGACCGACGACCCAAACCACGTCGACATCTATAAGATTCTCCCATGGCCATGCCGTATCGTTGAATGATTCGATGAAGACCAACTCAGCAGGTTTCTCGGCCACATTGAATGCGGCTGAAACGTATTCTTCAAAATGGAGCTGCTCTAGGGATTGGAGCTCCTCCAGTGACGATATCTCAACCTTCTCAGTTCCGCTTGCAAGTCTATTTGATTCATCAGGTGTCAACAGCAGATTCCCTGAGTGTATGAGCTTCTCAGCAACAAACGTCTTCGATTGAACTCCTTCATCCGATGGAATACTCATGCGTTGCATGGTGGCAACTGAGTCCCATCCCGCTAAGGCAAGTGTGTTTGAAACACCAGAAAGTGGCTTGTCTGAAGTGGACGGAACATATAGCCTGTGTATCGGGTTGGAGATGTACTCGTGTACGCTCGAATGAATCGCCTCTCTGACCTTCGCGACATCATAGGAGAACAGCATTCCTCGCTCAAGGCAGGACAAGGTATGCGAGTGTGTATACCAGTAGTTGTGAGCGCTTAGAGGTTTGAAGTACTCGACAGATATGCCCTCCTCGGTGGCTTTCTTCGCGGCCATTATGGAGAGTGTTGTCTTTCCCGAGTCGAACGTATTCATACCGACTAGCAGGATACGTCTTGCCACAATCGGTGGCCTCCAGAAAATAAGTGAGGGAGGAGCCACAAGGGCTCCCAAGTCTACTGATTTGCCTCTACATCATTCCGGGCATTCCGCCCATTCCACCCATACCGCCCATGCCGCCTGGTGGACCCTCGGCGCCCGGTGGTGGACCTGCTTTTGCAGCAATGACGTCGTCAATCCTCAGGATCATCTGGGCCGCTTCGGCAGCGGACCTAATGGCCTGCTTCTTGACACGAGAAGGCTCAATGACTCCCGCCTTGATCATGTCGACGCTCTTGCCCTTGAAGACATCAACACCGTACCAGAGGCCAGTTTCCTTTGCGTGGTCCTTGTTTAGATCAGCAATGATATCAATTGGGTCATGACCGCCATTCTCTGCCAGCGTCTTTGGAACGACGCGCAAAGCCTCGGCGAATGCCTCAATTGCCAGCTGTTCACGACCACCCACCTTGTTGGCGTAGCTTTCAAGCCTCTTCGCAATCTCGGCTTCGGTAGAACCGCCACCAGCAACATATGTGCCGTCCTCAACGACGTTTCTAACCACGCAGAGTGCATCATGAAGGGCTCTATCTGCCTCATCAACAACGTGCTCGGTTCCTCCACGGATGACGACAGACACAGCCTTTGGATCCTTGCAGTCCCGA
Source organism: Promethearchaeota archaeon (assembly GCA_048939905.1). Taxonomy (GTDB): domain Archaea; phylum Asgardarchaeota; class Thorarchaeia; order Thorarchaeales; family Thorarchaeaceae; genus SMTZ1-83. The sequence continues at coordinate 8,890 of JBHLPB010000069.1, read as the reverse complement.
ACATAAACGAGCTTGTCATCAGCAATCTTGACCTCTTCAACAAGGCCCGCTGTACCAAGATAGTCTGCATCCAGCTCATCCAGACTGGTGGCTAGCTGACCTCCGGTCGCCTTGGCCAGTTTCTCGAGTGTGCTCTTCTTTGCTCTGCGGATTGTAAGAACTCCGGCTTTTGCCAAGTAGTGCTGAGCAACGTCATCTATTCCCTTCTGGCAGACAAGCACATTGGCTCCGCTGTCGACTATCTTGTCGACCATTGTCTTCAGCATTCGCTCTTCTTCATCGAGGAACGCCTTGATCTGGTCAGGACTGTCAATCTTGATCTCTGCATCAAACTCTGTCTTCTCGACCTCAATGGCTGAATTAACGAGAGCGATCTTGGCCTTCTCGACTCTTCGAGGCATAGCTGCGTGAACAACCTCCTTGTCAATGACCATGCCGTTGACAAGTTCAGTTTCAGTGAGGCTCTTGCCCTGCTTCTTGATTATCTCAATCATGTCTATGTCAGCTTTGACGTCACCGTCAATGCCTTCCATTACCTGCAAGACTGCCTCCACCGCGATTTTTGCGAAGTGTTCTTTGGCTCCGACGATTGACTTGCTGTTCATCGAAGTTTCTGCGATACCTTTCAGTATCTTCTTGTCCTTGTCGGCCATCGTAATTGAGATGTCCTTCAAGACTTTGGTAGCTTCATCAGCGGCCTTCTGGTATCCACCCACGATGATTGTGGGATGAATCTTCTTCTCAAGGAGTTCCTGAGCTCTTTTCAGAAGCTCACCGGCGATGACAACTGATGTGGTTGTACCGTCACCGGTTTCCTGATCTTGGCTCTTGGCAACCTCAACAAGCATCTTGGCGGCCGGATGCTGAACGTCAATCTCCTTCAGGATTGATGCACCATCATTTGTGATTGTGACATCACCTAGAGAGTCGACAAGCATCTTGTCCATCCCACGCGGTCCAAGAGTGGACTTCACAGCGTCGGAAATGACAATGCCGGCCATTACGTTGTTGGCTTGCGCCGATCTTCCACGTGTGCGGGAAGTGCCTTCCTTCAGGATGAGAACGGGGGTTCCTGATAGTTGTGCCATTTTAGTTTCCCCTAGTGATTGTTTGAATGATAAAACTGCACATGCGCTTCACATGTGCTTCTACGGAAAATGCCCTTAGAGTTCGTATAAAAAGCTTCCCAAATATGTCCCTCACACGCATGCGACACAAAGTCCAATTGAGTTTAAGCTTGGATCTTGAGAGAGTGACCAGTGCATGAATATCAGCAAGAAACGAGTGGCGGCTGTTGTTGTTTCAATTCTTGTTGTTTCGGTGATCGGATTTCTCGTAGTCGACCCAATGTACTTCGGAATCGGAGTCGTTGGTGAATGCGGTTTCTGTTTCATAAGTGGAGTGAACGACTCCAATTCGAACACGTCATACTCTCTGGTCTTCCATGGTGTCAACTTCACATTCCTCTATACCACCTATCCTTACCAGGCGACCGATCTTCCTTTCATTGCACACTTCCGAATCTCATTCCCAGATGATGTCATCGAGAATATAACGCTGGATGTGGGAGGATACGTGGTCGTCGATCTTACAGCTCCTCTCAGGGTTGCGGCAAGCCTGCATCTGAATCCTAGGGCAGCCGTTGCCACGGCTAACTCCTTTCGGCTGGTTGGCAAGTGGATCTTCTTGGTTTCCTTGTAGATGGCCTAGTGTTCTCGATGTCTTGGATAGACAATCTGCTGTTTCGGTAGGAAGCATGCGTGGAATCTGCCCAAGAGGTTGATGTTGGAACTCTGTTGAGGTAAAGATGATAAGCGACAGGCATTTCTCCCATACTGCTTGGATTATGCTGCAACGTGGGAGGATTAGCAGATGGACATCACATTCAACATAGGCGGAGAAGCTGGACAGGGTATCGACACCATAGGGGACCTTCTAACTCAAGTATTCGTCAAGTCTGGCTTCTACACATTCACAATAAAGGACTTTGAATCCCGGATTCGAGGTGGCTACAACTTCAGTCAGATTCGCGTGTCAGACAGTCCAGTTCACGCACCTGTGGACGATATCGACATAGTTGTCGCACTGTCTCGAGATGCCATCTCAAACAAGCGTCCACAATTGACAGAAGGTGGAGTGATCATCTTTGAGAAGAACATCGATTTCGATGCCCTAGATGCATGTCACTATCCTGCATCACTGATACAGACTTCCAAAGATGTCGGAGGCAATGTCAGAATGGCAAACGCTGCCGCGCTCGGTGCAGTGCTATCGATTCTCAAATACCCCTTCACACTCGCAGAAGAAGCACTTGGTGGGATATTCGAAAGAAAGGGGCAGAAAGTCGTCGCTGCAAATGTCGAGGTCGCAAAGGTCATGTATGACAAGACGACCGATGAGTGGCAAGGGGAATGTAAACACGACCTGGCCGCAGCGAAGAAAGGTCCCTGCAAGGATAGACTTGTCCTTACTGGCAATCGAGCATTGGCTTTAGGTGCAAAGGCAGCGAACCTCAAATGGACGTCGGCCTATCCCATGAGCCCCTCGTCGTCCTGTTTTCATGATATTGTGGCGGATGCCCATCGGTTGACGATAGGAGCAATTCAAACAGAGGATGAGATTTCCTCGATATGTATGGCTGTCGGTGCTTCATTTGCAGGTGCACGTTCCATGGTGACAACATCTGGAGGAGGCTTCTCCCTGATGGTGGAGGGACTTGGTCTGGCTGCCATGACAGAAGTGCCGGTTGTCATCTTCAACGCCCAACGCCCCGGACCAAGCACGGGTCTTCCTACCAGAACTGAACAGGCAGACCTCTTGTTCATGCTCACAGCAAGTCAGGGGGAGTTCCCAAGAATAATGCTGGCACCAAAAGATCCTCTAGAGGCATTTGAAATCGCACACCGTGCTCTCAATCTTGCCGACATGTTTCAGATTCCAGTAATGATTCTGGGGGACCAGTATTTCTCTGACTCCTCGATGAACGTGCCGCGAATTGACGTTTCGAGGGTACAGATTGACCGAGGCCAGCTCGCGTCAGAGGCCTCCACGGAACCATACCTACGTTATAGACTGAAAGAAGACGGTATTTCACCAAGGGCCTTTCCAGGGGATGTAGGCAAGGTCGTAGTGAGCTCGGGCAACGTACACCGGGAAGACGGCCACATAACAGAGGACCCCGAGGTCAGAAATTCCATGGTGGAGAAATCGCTCAACAAGATACCTCACATTCTAAGGGCTCTCCAAGAGCCGACGATTTTCGGAGGACGTGGTGCCAGTACTACCTTGCTGACATGGGGCTCAACTTGGGGTGCTGCATTTGAGGCAATGAGCATCCTGTCTGAAAAGGGGGTATCCATCAATCAGCTGCATTTCTCAGATGTCTATCCCCTGCGAACTGAGGTGCTTCAAGAGGTATTCAGTGAGGCGAAGAACGTCGTAGCAGTAGAGCAAAACGCTACCTCACAGTTCGCGAAGCTGGTTCGTATGGAAACGGGACTTGCTGTAGATTTCCACGTCAACAAGTACGATGGGCGACCCATGACGGCAACATTCATTGTCAAGCATCTGAAGGGGGCCGGTATCGTATGATAACGAATGATCAACTTGAAGGAGTACAGAAGATAACGTGGTGCACAGGTTGTGGTAACTTCGGTATCCTCGCGGCACTGAAGAAAGCAGTTCAAGGACTGGCTTCTCCTCAACACGAGTTCCTCCTCGTTTCCGGAATCGGTTGTGGTAGCAAGATACCACATTACATCAATCTCAATGCAATCCATACACTCCATGGGCGGTCAATCCCAGTTGCTCAGGGCGCCCACTTGGCCAATCTTGATCTGAAAGTCATTGCACATGTCGGGGATGGGGATACTCTCGGAGAGGGCCTCGGACACCTGTTACATGCTGCCAGGCGGAATGTCAATATCTCGGTCTTCATCCACAACAATGGAGTAATGGGACTCACCACCGGGCAGTACTCTCCCTCTTCACCAAGAGGCTATGTGTCGAAGACGTCACCCCCTGATTGGGGTGCACCGATGGAACCTGTGAATCCGGTAGCTCTTGCCATAGCCGGAGGTGCGACGTTTGCCGCACGTGGCTTCTCTGGAGACCAGAAACTCCTGACACATCTGATGACTGAGGCGGTCAGACACGAAGGGTTTGCTGTGGTCGATATTCTGCAACCCTGCCAGACTTGGAATCGCACACTCACCTGGAAGTTCTACAATGAACATACTTACTCATTACAGGAAGAAGGGCATGATGTTTCTGACAAGCTAGCAGCTCTGGAGAAGGCACTCCGCAATGGCAAGAAGATACCGATTGGTCTCTTCTACAAAGTCAAAGCACCGTTACTGGCTGACAATCTTGCTCTTCCCAAGGACGGGCGACTAAGAGACCACAAAACGAGCCTGAAAGAGCTCCAGTCTATCATAGATGAACTGGTCCTCTAATTGCAACACTAGATTTGGGGTTGTTGATCATGAAGAACCTGCGCAAAGAGAAGGACACACTCGGAGAAATGGAAGTCCCTGCGGACGCGTACTGGGGAATCAGTACTCAACGCGCAATCGAGAATTTCAAGATCAGTGGACGTCAAATGCCCAAGAGATTCATCCTTGCTATGGCCAAAGTGAAGAAGGCCTGTATACTTGCGAACTTTGATCTCGGTGATCTTGAATCCGAGCCGAAGGATGCGATATTAGGAGCAGTAGATGAGATTCTTGAGGAGAGCAAGATGCTTGATCAGTTCCCTGTCGACATCTTCCAAACCGGCTCAGGAACTCTCTCAAACATGAATATGAATGAGGTTCTGGCGAATCGTGCCAACGAGATTCTTGGCCATCCTCGAGGTGCAAAATCCCCAGTGCATCCTAACGACCATGTGAATCTGTCACAGTCATCCAATGATGTCATTCCGACGGCTATGCACATCGCAGCGCTGGAGGCATCTAGAATAGAGATGGCTCCTTCGCTCAAGAAACTGATACAGAGCCTTACCGACAAGATCTCCAAGTTCGAGGATGTGGTCAAAGTAGGTCGAACTCACCTTCAAGATGCAGTTCCAATACGTTTCTCAACGGAGCTTGAAGTCTATAGATCTCAGATGACAAGCAGTCTTGACGATCTTGAGGCTGTACACGAAGAACTGGCCATGGTGCCTATTGGAGGTACAGTTTTGGGCACAGGAATAAACGCTCGCGAGGGGTTTGCCGAGAAAGCCATTGAGCACCTACGCAGAATAACTCAACTTCCCATACGTACTCATGCTGTGAAGGCCGAAGGGATTGCCTCACACAGAGCCATGGTTCGCCTAAGTGGAGCCCTCAGACAGATCGCCTTGTCGTGTCTGAAGATGGCAAATGACATCCGACTAATGGGCAGCGGACCTCGTGCAGGGATAGGGGAGCTTCTGCTTCCTCAGAATGAGCCTGGCTCTTCCATTATGCCGGGAAAGGTCAACCCAACTCAGTGTGAGTCATTGGCTCAGGTCTGTGCGCAGGTCATCGGTCATGACGCCACTGTTGCTTTTGCGGAGAGCCAAGGAAGTCTGCTAGATCTCAATGTGACAAAGCCAGTGATGATTGTCAACATCCTAGACGCGATCCATGTCATGTCCAACGGGATTCGGTCCTTCGTTGACAACTGTTTAGACGGCTTGAAGGTGAATGAGGACGCTATCAAGTATCAGCTAGAGAAGAACCTCATGATAGTCACCAGACTCTCTCCGGTCTTAGGATACGATAAAGCTGCAGAAATCGCAGCAAGAGCATATGCATCAAGGAAGAGCATCAAGGAAACTGTTATCGAGATGGAGATTGAAGTAGAGGGAAATCTGGATGAGTTGCTGGACCCCAGGAAGATGGTCTAGCAGAATGAAGATCAGGATGATGACTGTCAATTGATGTCTAGAGATACAAGAGATTCACTATGGAGGAGAGTCGAGATTGTATAGCCATGATGTTTTGGTGATTGGTGCCGGGCTTTCTGGCCTAAGAGCAGCAATTGAAGTTGTGAAGGATGTGGATGTTGCAGTCATCTCGAAGGTTTTCCCACTAAGGTCCCACTCAGTGGCCGCACAAGGTGGTGTAAACGCATCATTGAGTGACCAAGACTCCTGGGAGGCACATGCTTTTGACACTGTGAAGGGGTCAGACTATCTGGCGGATCAGGACGTTGTAGAAATCATGGCCAGAGAGGCACCCAGAGCCGTCATTGAGAACGAACAGTGGGGAACGGCATTCTCTAGAACTGAAGATGGCAAGATTGCTCAGCGGCCTTTTGGTGGTGCTATGTTCCCAAGGACATGCTACGCCGCAGACAGGACTGGTCACAATCTTCTCCATACGACATATGAACAGGCTTTGCGTTTGGGCGTGACTTTCTACCACGAGTGGTTTCTAACATCTCTTGTCCAATCTGAAGGCAGGATATGTGGTGTGACAGCCATTGACATTGCTACCGGAGAAGTTCACGGTTTCAAAGCAAAGGCCGTGGTCGTGGCCACAGGCGGCTTTGGGCGTGTCTATGGTTACTCTACCAACGCACTGATCAACACAGGAGACGGTGCTGCTGCTGCTTTGAGAGCTGGTGTCCCGCTTAAGGACATGGAGTTCGTGCAGTTCCATCCAACTACTCTGTACCCTTCTGGCATTCTAATCACTGAGGGCGCAAGAGGTGAGGGTGGCTATCTCATCAACACTCGGGGTGAGAGGTTCATGGACAAGTATGCCCCAGAGCAAATGGAGCTGGCACCACGCGACATTGCGGCGAGGGCTATTCAGACGGAGATAAATGAGGGCAGAGGTTTCGAAGATGCATACGTCCACCTAGACTTGAAGCATCTGGGCCGAGAGAAGATAATGGAACGACTACCTGGCATTCGTGAAATATCGATGTTCTTCGCTGGTGTCGACCCTATCGAAGCGCCAATCCCGGTGCGCCCTGGCCAACACTACTCAATGGGCGGGATCCATTGTGATAAGGAGGGCAAAACCTCACTCTCAGGGCTTTATGCCCTCGGTGAAACGGCTTGCATGAGTGTTCATGGAGCGAACAGACTCGGAGGAAACTCCCTCCTAGAAACGCTTGTTTTTGGCCGGGTGATCGGCCAGAAGATCAAAGAGCATCTGTCGAAGGACCCCGAGGTGAATTCGTCTGGTGTAGATGAAGCCGCCTTTGAGATGCGAGAGAAACTCCAGACAATTCTACTGAGGGACTCAGGAGAGTCGCCAGCTGAGCTTCGAGCACAACTGGGAGAGATTATGGACAACGAGGTGGGCGTGTTCAGAGACCAAGAAACACTAGAGTCGGCTCTAAAGGCAATACGCTTCCTGAAGGAGAGGTTCAGCAAGATTGCACTAGCACGTAGCGATACCATGTTCAACTACTCACTAGTCAGAGCTCTTGAGCTGGAGAACACACTAGACCTTGCGGAGGTGATAGCGATGACTGCCCTAATGAGGAGGGAAAGTCGAGGCGCGCACTGGAGGACTGACTACCCAGATAGGGATGACAAGAGCTTCTTGAAGCACTCCCTAGTCACTCTTGTTAATGACTATCTGAAGACCGAATACATCGACGTAAACCTAGGCATGTTTGAGGTGAAGGAGAGGACCTACTGATGTTGTTTAGAATAGCAAGAAGTAGAGAAGGCGGAAACATAACGCACTACGATCTCTACAAGGTTGATCTTGGCAAAGGAATGACAGTACTTGATGCTCTCTTCCAAATTCAAGACAACATGGATGAGTCATTGTCTTTCAGGTATTCGTGCAGGGGGGCTGTCTGTGGCAGTTGTGCGATGTTGATTGATAAGGTGCCACGGCTTGCCTGCAGGACTCAGGTGGCAGACGTAAAGGACTCCAAAATTGAGATTAGAGAACCGTCTTCTGCCATTACTGAGATTCCCACTGGGTGGGATCCGGAGAAGGAGATACTGATAGAACCACTCCCCAATCTCCCTGTTCTCAAAGACTTGGTCGTTGATATGACTGCTTTCTACGATGCACTTGATACAATGAAGCTATGGCATGAACCTTCAGAGGACATAGAACCCAGAAGGCAGAGGCCCAAGGAAAGAAGGAGAATAGATAGGTATGTAAACTGCATCATGTGTGCTCTCTGTTATGGTTCATGTCCGGTCAATGAACGCAAGAAGGAGTACGTAGGTCCGGCGGCCCTCGCAAAGGCATATCGTTTCTACGAAGACTCGCGTATCGACGAGAGAACTCGTTTTCTGAACGCGTCACAGGCTCCTAATGGTGCCCCGTTATGCGAGCTAATCATGAACTGCGTTAGAGTCTGCCCAAAGGGAGTCGCCCCCGGAGGGGCAATCCGGAAGATAAAGAACCTGTGAGATCTCCGAACCCACGACTATGCTCCGCCGACCTGCCTCAGACGCGACTGAGTCTCTGAGTAATGCTCTTCCTCACCATCGAAGAACCCGATGTCATGCTGCTTGGATTCTCTGAGCTTGTCAGATATTGTGGCCTTCTCGTCCGGGTCATTATCTCCGTATGTCAGCCCCCCAGTCAATCTGGAATAGGCAAATAGACTGAGTCCAATGATGACGACAGCTGCAATCAGGAGTACATCCAACAATGGAACCACAGGTTAACTGGGTCCAAGGCGACATAAGCGTTTCGACTTCTTTCACTGGCTTCTCTTGGCTCTGTTCAGGAGCATCGCAATCTGCCCGGCATGATGCACCGCGTGATAGCCAGCTACGACACGAAGCACAGTTTCAACAGGCCCTTCTCGAAATCCAGTCTGAGGAGGAAGTGCCACAGTTTCTTCAAGCTTCTTGTCATCAAGCTTGCCGCATAGGTCCTTGAATCCCTCATAGGCTGAGTCGATTTGCCCTCTCGCCACGTCATTGGGATTGCCG
>JBHLPB010000068.1:0-10807 GCA_048939905.1 Promethearchaeota archaeon | reverse complement strand
TCGGTATGCCATTGAGAAGATGCCCAAAGACCTGAGAGCAAAGGCCATGGAGAGATGACTGGGAACACCAGGGATTGACTAGTCATCATCCCAGTCGAACTCGTCAACGTCATCCCACGCATAGGGGAGATGCCGAATAGCCTTCAGTGACTTCCAAGGTCTGATTGCAGACAGACCACTCAAGGCTCCGCTAACTGCAGCCTCGACAATGGAGCCCACATGTTCGAGGCTCTCCAGACCATGGATGCCATCTTGGCATATCACGAATGCCTTTCCTTCCCTCCTCCCAATTCTCACACCGGAATCATCGACATGAACGGTTTCTTCTTCACCCACGGAGAAGACATTCTTGTCATACACAAACACCAAGTGTGTTTCGTCAACAACAAGTACAATCGACTTGTAATGTACGTCAGTTCCAAGAAGCACGCTGCCCTTGGACTCTGCAAAATGAGTTCTCCCCTGACCGTTCACTTTGTCTCTAATCGCGGTAGTGACAGCGTCCGAGAAACCTGTCATTCCATCAAAGCCGAGAGGCTCCACATCTGAGTCTTTGGCCTCTCTAGAAACGGCTCCTATGCTTGTTTCACCAAGGTAGAGTTGTACACCATCGAGAGTAGTAGTAACAGACTTGCCCAAGGCTCCCATTTCGGTCTCCGTGATGGCATCGACTGCAAATCGTGACGGACCCGCGAATGCGATGCCAATAGTCCTATGTCCTTGCACTAGGTGGATCCAAGCACAACCAGTTTCCAGGTCAACCACGGCCTTGTCATTTGAAACAAGCTTGTGTGGAGTTGTTGTTATCATGACTCGGCCTTCAGTCTTCATGTCTTCCATTACCAATCATCCTCCTCTATGCTCGGACCGTCCTCAGCGATTTCTACGTCGAATCTCTCGTCCTCGTCGTCCTCAAACGCCACTCGGACTCCAGACCCGCCATTTCCATTGTTTCCACTTCTAGACCGTTCTCTCTCCACCTTGCTTGTTAGCCACTGTGCGAGTCGGTATGCAAGCCGACCCTCGACTGTGACATAGTATGTTCCGCGTACCTCCCCCTTAATCACATAGCCCGCCTCGAGTAGGGGATTCAGGTGGTGCGTAAGCGAGCTTCCAGTCTTCCCGGTGTGGTTCTCAAGCTCATTGAAGCTCTTGCCACTGTCTTTGAGATAGTCAAGTATCTTCAAACGCTCCTCACTTCCTAGAGGGCTCACTATGCGGGCAACCCGCTCCGGAGGGATTGCTTCGATGTCCCGATCCGTCTTTCGTTTCCTTCTTGAATGGATTCGGAGTGCAGGTCCTGAGAATGCTTCACCAATCTCCTCCACGCCTCTCAGAGAGTCGCGAATCTGATCACCAAGACCTTCCATCATGATTTCCAGACTATCTGTCAATCCACTGAGGTCTACAATCGCAGCTCGAGGAGTTCGTGGTCGTCTTACTCGCTTTGATGGCCCCTCCCTCCGTTCTCTGCGAAGCTGGCGGACTTCATCTAGCTCGCTTCGAAGGTCTTCTTTCATCTTTCGAATCTCCTCCAGTTCTTCTTTGATTCGTTTGATGTCTTCAGTCATTGTTCTGCACTAACTGTAATAATGTACAGTTACAATATAAATCTTCGGTCTGACTACACCTCATATAGAAAGGCTTCGGTAAAGAGCTGGCACAGCGGCAGAGGCGATGGAATCCATTGGACCCAAAGAGAGGAAAAGAGACCCTGATGACAGATGGACCTGATAGTAGAGAGGAAGCCGATCAGAAATAGAAAGCTGGCGGGGCAACATGCGGTTGCCCCCCAGTCCTAGAATTACACTACAGAGCTCAGAAGTCGTATGCTTTGAGTGTCTTTCTCTTGTTGTCCTTGCATCGGGATGCTGCTGCTTCGAGCATCTTCCCGATCTTCATATTGATGGCATCATAGGCATCGCTGCCAACCATCATGTTCTTCGACTTTGCGAATTGCTTTACTGCTGATTTCACAAAGAAAGTTGGGTATTTCTTAGCTGCCATGTTATTGCACACCCTTTAGGCAAGAGTGGTTGAAATGAGCCCTAGTTGCTTTTAAGGCTATCCTACGCCTATCCCCCGAAACGCGCTTTCGCGCTTGTTTTTGAGAGTTCTGCCCATTTTCGCCATTATTAACTATAGTGAATGAGGGTTTTCCTTATAAATGGCGCTCTCTGAGCCTAACAAGTGAAATAGTCTGGAGGCACAAGTAGGAACTAGGAATGGAGCAAGATGCCGCATACAAGAATTCTGATTGCAGCTTCATTTCTAGCAGCAATCGTATTGACTGTCACTTTCGGGTTGAGTGACCTTCTGTTCAACACAGTCTACCTAGAGAACTTCGTTCCCGGACTCCTCGCAGGATTCATCGGCGTCTTCCTCGCCTTGGCACTCGACCAATGGAACTCGGACCAGAGAGAGATGAAAGAAGTAGAGAAGATCCAGCAGGAGCTAATTGAAGAGCTAGACGAAATCTGCGAAACACTGAACGATGATGTCCTCTTTGAGGTGGTCCCAACCGTATCATGGCACATCGCGAACTCCACCGGCCTAGCGGCCAAGCTCGATGACGAGATTCGTTACAGTATCTACCGTGCCTATAATTCGGTAGAGCTCCATAATCGAGCAGTTGAAAGAATGTTGGACTACATGAGACGAGGCGATATGGATGAGTCCACAGCAAGAATGCTAGAGAATCGCTACAGGGACTTGAGACAGTTCGTGGTGGCACATGTTGAGGAGGTCCTACAGAGGCACGGTGCCTCGTGAAAGCCTCGGTTCAGTCTTGTCAGAAAACTTGCTTTGAAGTCGTCGCTTTTCAAGCGAGGAAGAACGATGTTCTTCCATGAGATACGATAGGGAAGACTCGGAAAGACACTCCGGTTATCTCGCCTGCATAATACTCGCGCTGCTCCCTATAGTGGGCATTCTACTATGGCCGGTGACATTCTCAGGTCCGAGTAGCTTGCCTTGGGCGATTCTGATGATTGCAGTTGTCGTCCTCCCCCTCTTCAGCTGTGGGCTCGGATTGAGAGGTCGTCCACTCTTCCAGTTCCACTATCACGGCGAACCTTTCAAAGAAGAGGTCATGGATATCTCAGATGACCACGAAGAACTCTGAATCCATCAACGCGAAGAAGATTTAGCCAAGGCTCTGAGCTAGTCGAAGAGAGAAGAACCATCAATGCCAGTTGTACATGTGAACGTCGTGAAGGTTTTGGAGAAGAGAAGGTCAAGACAGTCATAGAGGGAATCACCAAGGTGTTTGTGAATCTGGACATTCCTGAAAATGCAGTAGAATTGATAGTCTATGAGATACGCAAGTCACATTGGGGAATTGGTGGAGAGCCGGCCTCGGAGAAGTTCAAAGATCAACAAGGAATAGCCGCTCATATTGCCTCGGGGCCAATGGTATCAACCAGATACTGTCGGTCTTCACCACTCTTCAGGAACACACCCTGGTTGCCCATTCGTAGGTTCTCGATACCCGCTTCCTGCATGGCAATATAGCTCTCAGCCATCTCTTGTACAGTGGGGACCCTATACTCTGGTGGTTGAAGTTCATAGCATGGAAAGAACGCCAACAGAGTGGTAGGAATCTCCGAATTGGCCTCTGAAATCAACCTCGCAATCTTTACATGTTCGTCCTTCTCAACAAGGCCCGGGATGTGAAGAGTCAGAACCTCAAGAGTGAACCCGTGATTCACGATCTCCTGGACGCTTGACAGTATGTGGTCATTGGTCGTTCCACAGAGCTTGCGGTAGATGTCTTCAGAGTAAGCCTTGATATCTAGCCAGAATGAGTCGATTCCTCCCTCGGCATAGGCTTCCAGGTTCTTCGGTGTAAGACCATAACCGTTGGTCTCAAGCAATACCCACAGGTCCTCTGACTTCTCTTTGATCTTCTGTGCTGCTTCGATGTAGAATTCAGTTTTGCACAATATGTCGCCACCAGTAAAAGCAACGATGTTTCGGGCAGGACCAATCCCCTGGGGGCTCAAGACTATTTGATCAGTGGTGAGTTTACCGGGGCACATCTCGGAACGGCTCCCCGTGAGAACGCACGCCCCGCAATGCCTGCAGAGTCGGTGAGCATGCCAGCTCGTGGCTGCCTCTCTCGGTTCAAAGACAGTGACATCTTCACGGTATCTCTTAGCAATGTCTGCTATCATCTCGGCAGACATCCATTCTCCAGTCACGACCTTGCTGAACTCATGAGAATGACACTTGAGGCAAGTATGATTGCAACCACTCTGGTAGATTGACATGTAGTCCTCTGGACGAGACAGAAGAAGGGATTTGATTAGTCGTTCATAGCCTGTAGCAGGATCGTGACGCAATGTAGCAGAGCAGGCAATCTTCTGTTTACCGTCTGATGCTTCAACCAGGCATGAACCTCTCGGATAGCCTTGGTCGACCATTGCGCAATGGCCAGAGTCCTTAGTCATCTTTTCTACGAATCCTTCTGGTCAGACCATCCAATAAACGGTTGCATGTACTGTAGCTCACGTTCAGGACACCGATGCGCTTTGAATGGAGTCCATGATTTCTGTTAGTTGAGCCGCCTGCCATCTCTCCGTGACTCCCACTGTCACAGCCCGCACTCTCGGCAGGCTGAATGCATACTCCAACGCCTCCTGAGGAGGAAGTTTGCCTGCTGCTAAGACCTTCATTCCCATCACCGGATTTCGAACATCGAGTGATTGGAGCAGTCGTTCCATTTCGGTCGTAGAACCTCCAACGCTGTAACCGATTCTATTGACTGGCAACAGCAGGCCAAAGGCTTCGTCTTGGAGTGGATTGTCATCTGACTGTAGGACGCGCAGAGTATTGCAGGTGTCGTGTGTAGCAAGTCCAGGGAAGGCATTTGCTGCTCTGATGGCTTCAAAGCATGACCTCAGGGCCTCCAAGCGCCTGTCCAGAAACCTGTCAGTCATCGCGCCGTGCACGAAGACAACCTCAGGGTCCAACACCAGTGTTTCCTCAAGATTTCGCTCCCAGTTCTCAGGCAGGAGTGATATGGCAACCCTCAGATCTTGGCTCTCCTTTGTGATACGTGCAGCCTCAATGACGGTAGGATAGGCCGTGACGTGAACGCCGGGATACCCTAACTTGCAGAAGTGAACAAACATCTCGCTCATTCGGTCAGGATGGTTGAAGAACCGCCTGTACCACTCCCGACCCGCAAGTCCGAATTGTCCTGCACCCATGAACGGACTGGTTCCACACAACAGGCGTGGAAGTGCCGCGGGTCCAAAACTCACCTCAGTCACACTATTCACTTCCGTGTCACTTCTCTCGTTCAATGATTGTTGCTGTACCAAGTCCAAGCCCGCAGCACATAGAAACTAGTCCGTACCTGACGTTCTTATCCTCTAGGGCATTCAGTATGGTTGTTATTAGCCGGGCGCCAGAAGCCCCCAGGGGGTGTCCCAATGCCAAAGAGCCCCCATGGACTGCAAGACGCTTGTCGGACAACGCATCAAATTCAAGCGCCTTGGCAGTCGCCAGTACAACTGATGCAAATGCCTCGTTGACCTCGATGAGGTCCATTTCATCCAGCATCATGCCGGCACGTTCAAGGCATTTGGGAATAACGAAGATTGGTCCTTCCAGACAAATGACCGGTTCAACGCCTACAACAGCCTGAGCCGTCACAACTGCTCGAGCCTTCAGATCCAGTTCATCGGCCTTCTCTCGCGACATCAGCAAGACTGCTGCGGCACCATCATTGATGGGGCATGCATTTGCTGCTGTTGTCGTGCCGCCATGAAGCGGCGGCAACGAGGCAAGCTTTTCTGGAGTCGAGCTTCTACGAGGGCCTTCATCCCTCTCAACAAGTATGTCTTCTCCTTCACCCTGTGGAGCTTTGATAGGAACAACTTCATCGGCAAACTTCCCTGCATCCCAAGCGGCTACTGCCTTCTGGTGACTCCAAACGGCAAACTTGTCCAGATCCTCCCTGGCCAGCTCATACTTCTCAGCCATGGCATCTGCACTCATTGTCATCGGGATTACTGGATACTCCTCTACAGTCTTGGGATTGAATGCTGCGAATACCTCTCCAAAGTCCGAACCAATGGGAAGTAGGGTCATATGTTCAACCCCAGCCGCGATGACGATGTCAGCATTGTCTGTGGCTATAGACTGGGCACCGAAGTTCACAGCCTGCTGTGAGGAGCCGCATGCCCGGTTAAGAGAACAGGCAGGGACTGTGTAGGGAAACCCTGCACCTAAGACCGCCATTCTGCCGATGTTTGCCCCCTGTTGTGCCGTCTGTGTGTTGCAGCCCATCATGACGTCATCTACGGTACCTGCTTCAATTCCTGTGCGTCTTACCAGCGCTTGAAGTACATGTGAGGCCAGCTCATCTGGACGAAGGCTTGCAAGACTTCCATTCCTCTTTCCAATTGGAGTTCGAACTGCGTCAACTATCACAGCTTCCCGAAGTTCCTTCATTCTTCTACGCTCCAGCTACGGATTGAATTTGTGACTAGGGTGTTATCTCTTATGAACCAGCGGCTGCTGCTGGGAAGGGGGCACTCATATTTCCAGTGGTTGCTCAGTGAAACGTGCTAATCACGAATCGGAGCGGAAAGATGAGTGCAAGTATAAGAGGGCTGCCATTGTCATGGCAAGTCCGAAGGTTTGAACTGTCCTCCAGCTTGCGCGCTTCATGAATGGAGTATCTTGGATAATGCCTCAATCATTAGAGTGAGGTATTATTGGATTGCAGGGCTATCTGAAGAGACTCCTTCTGCTATTGCGTTGCAGCGACTTGGTCCGGTACACCCCTCCTATTTGTGATTCAGAAGACGTCAGTATGAGGGGGATCTTCTGCTTCTAGGATTGTGCCATTTTCAGTAGGTAATTCTCCCCAAGGGTCAGGATAGACTGTGTGAGCAGCATCGTATGGTAACACGTTCGGATTGTGTCGTTCCCATTCCTTCCACCATGAATGAATAGAGGTTTCCATGTTGTTAGTTCCGACGATCTTGACAGGCAGGCAGGCAGCCTTGTTTCCTGAGAATTCATATCGTGCCATGGCCGCATCGAATACAGTCTTCTTCAACGAACGTATCCGTTTCACAATTCCCTCGTAGAATAGAACTGGAAATGATGCTACGACTGTCGTTGATGCTGCCTCTTCTGCCTCTACTCCTGCTCCTGCTGCTGCCGCCTCGCGTACTGCCGCCAATGCTGCTCTTGCTGCTGCATCCTCCGATGACACCAGCATTACACAGAGTATCTCAAGGCCCCAGATTTCCTTTCTGGTTCCAGTGATAATAGTACGAAGGTAGTTCAGTCTGTCCAAGGTCTGAATGTCGATATCTTTGAAGTAGTAGTAGTTCATCGCATCCCAAGCCGCCATGTATCCGTCATCTACGTTGATTCGAACCAATCCAGGGTCAAGCGCAAACCCATCCAGGACTCTCATTTCTGCATGAATGGGGATTCGGTGGATGTCATCATTGAATCCATAGGGCATTACTAGGTCATTGTCGAATCCAATCTCATTGCAGAGGGATTCAGCTTGGAACAGTTCAATAGTCTTGCCAAGATTCTCAAAGAGACCTGGTTGTCCCAAAACGCCCGGCTCAGTTTGCCCCACAGGTTTCTTAGGTGTTGTTAGTGCGCAGGATATCGATATGATTAGCTCTGCTCCCATTTCCTTTGCACCCAGTAGAGGCATATTCTCACGAACCCCGCCATCGATGAAGAAGTCACTGGCTGTTACTGGTTCATTGAGGGGAATCCCAATGGCTGGAAGGAAAACAGGTATCGCAGCAGTGGCTCGAGCTCCGAGTCGAAGAAGTTTGCTCTTGCCCAAGGAACCGTAGTTATACTGATCTTGGTATTGCTGTACTCTATTGTACACCTTTCCGTCATGGTCCATGTAACAGATTTCACCATCTTCATATCGGACCATGTACATTCTCAAGGGGCATGTTCTCCCAACGTTATCAAGTTCGATTTCTCTTGAAATCGTTTCAATGATAGGGTCTAAGTTCAGTATACCCTTCGCAATTTCCAGCTGTTTGAATGCCTGCACCAAATTATAGATTTGTACGGCTGTTAGAGCTATTGTAAACCATTTCAGTGGACCACTGAGAAAGACGCCGTTAATTGCCTGAGCAATTAGCTGACCAAAATTCGCATCAAATGATCCTCCCATTGCAATCAGGTCGAGTTCTACTTCGACACCACTGATTTCACTGAATTTGGCGAGATAAGCCTTGAAGTCTTGGTACCAGACTTCTTCATCGAAGAGGTCGAGATAGTGTTGAGCAGACAGGTAAAGCCCTAGAATCTTGCTCGCAGCTTCTTTTCCCGAATCTGAAATGACTAGGGCGTTTATTGCTCCCGTTGAAGTCCCTGTAACACCAACAACATCCATTTTGTCCCAGATGGAAGATAGATAGTAAAGAGCACCTGCTTGAAAACAACCCTTGATTCCACCGCCAGATAGCGCTATGACAGCTTTGGGTCGTCTTCCTTTGAACTTGTCTCTGATTTTCTGTATCGCAGGAGGAATTGCATAGCGAACAAGCTCATCTGAAAGCTTCCCGTAGTCAGATTCCTTGAATTTCAGAGATATTGCATCTTCGATTTCTAAGAGGGTCTGAGAATCAGAGTCCGGAATCTTGTCTTCGGCATATCTTGCACAGGCTTTTCTTATCTTCTCAGCAAGGGCTTCTCGGACTTCACCCGAAACTCGTCCGTAGACATCCTTGCCTATCTTTCGCTCCAGTAGTTTTTCAGCTAGTGACTCTGGGGCATGGGGTTTGGGCGGCTGGGCCTCCGCAACTCTTGGCTGAAACAATGGATCGGGACCACCAAGTCGGTCATATTCGTGGTCAATAAAGAGACGCCTGCATTTCGGGCAATTCCTCACATCTGGAGGGACCTCTGTACCACAATTGGGGCAAATACGCCCTGAACTTCTCAGTATGACAACCTCCTCAACACGCGACGGTTCCGCCTATAGAAAGGCGAAACAGTTGGTGGAAATGTCAAAAGGTAGTTAAATCTCTTCGGGAAAGAGAATCCCAAAAATGTTTGTGAACATTATTCAATCATTCGTTGTTGGAGTGACCGGCGATGAAAAGGACATATGTCCTGATTCGGGCAAAGGCAGGAACAATGTGGAACGTACGCAGTGATATTGAGAAGATTGAGGGCATAGTAGATGTTCATGTAATCACGGGTCCATACGACTTGGTGGCTCTCGTCAATCTTCCATCAACAGACGACCTGAAACGATTGCTAGACAGCATCCATGACATAGAGGGCGTTGTCAGTACTGAAACCTGGATTGCTGTATGATTGAGGACGATTAGCCAGCTATCTCTCGGCCTGTAATCTCTTAATCTCCTCAATGATTGCAGGTACAATCTCGAAGAGATCACCCACGATTCCAAAGTCCGCCAGCTCAAAGATCGGAGCATCCGGGTCCTTGTTGATAGCAACGATGATTTCAGCGGAGCCACAGCCCGCAACGTGCTGGATCGCTCCTGATACACCGAGAGCAAAATACAGCTTTGGACAGATAGTTCTACCTGACTGCCCTACCTGTTGGGATGGTGGTAGCCAGCCAAGATCCACAATGGGACGTGATCCTCCGACTGCTGCATCCAGAAGATTTGCGAGCTCTTGGGGCAGACTTAGGTTGGAGGGGTCCTTGATGCCCCGACCACTGGTAACAACAACATCAGCCTCTTCGACTGACTTCATACCCTCCACAACTTCCTTCACAGTATCCACGACTCGTGTCCGGACCTGATTCGCTCCAATCTTAATCTCGACCTTCTCAATCTCGCCAGTGCGGGAAGTGTCAGGCTCGCTTGGCTTGAAAACATTGGGTCGTACTGTGGCCATCTGAGGGCGCGTATAAGGGCAGAGAATCTCGGCCATGATGTTACCCCCAAAGGCTGGACGTGTCTGAACGAGTTGACGCTCGTCATCAATGTCAAGTCCGGTGCAGTCGGCGGTCAGGCCGAGTGCCATCCTAGCAGCCACACGAGGAGCTAGGTCACGGCCATTGCTTGTGGCCCCATACAGGACTATGGCGGGCTTCCTCGGTGCTATCAGAGTAGTCAATGCGATTGTGAAAGCATCTGTCGTGTAGTGTCCGAAAATCTTGTCCTCAACAAGCAGGACCCTGTCGGCGCCCTGGTGGATAAGTGATTCAGCAAGTCCCCCAACCTCATGTCCAATGAGAACTGCCACGACACTCTCGCCAAGCTTGTCAGCGAGCTCACGTCCCTTTGTCACAAGCTCATAACCAGCGCTTCGCATTCGGCCCTCTGCCGTTTCGCAGAAGACCCAGACGTCCTTGTATTCTGCTATCTTTGCCTTGTCCACTGCCTTTCGCTCAATCAGGATGGCGTCAGCCGGGCAAATCTCCTCGCAAGACCCACAGAGCACACACTCGTCCAAGTCAAACTTGACCTTGTCACCGTCCTCTTCGATTGCTGCAAAGTTGCAGACCTTTGGGCACAGCATGCAGCCCGTGCAGGCATCTCTGTCATAGATCAACCCCATGTCTAGATCGCCCCCTTCTTGGCCAAGAACTCTACAAGCTGCTTCGCAGCAGTCTTGGCGTCTACGTCTTCGAGCTTCACGCAACCGGCTCGTTTCTCTGGTGGGAACACTCTCCTAACTGTGGTCGGCGACCCCTTCAGACCAATCTCATCCTCGGGGGTTCCAAGCGTTGCGGCATCTATGACTTCCAGAGGCTTCTGTTTGGCCTTCATGATTCCCATGATGTTGGGCAACCTGGGTTCGTTGAGACCCTTGGTTG